>JAAXQF010000411.1 GCA_012974435.1 Desulfuromonadales bacterium
TTGAGTCACATAGTTGTAACTACGTGGCTTAAGACATAACGAAGCAGGCGCGGAAAAGAACAAGTTGGATGCGTCAGTTTGTCGTTGACGCGGCACTAGCAACACTGCGCCTACTGCATCAAATTGCGCAGCACATAGTTCAAAATCCCACCACTCTGGAAATACTGCACCTCATTCACTGTATCAATCCGACAGGTCACAACAACATCCTGGCTACTGCCATCAGCACGATTGATACGTAAGGTAAGATCCTGTCCTGGCTCAAGTTCGTGGGGCTGGCCGACAAGATCAAAAGTTTCGCTGCCATCGATGGCGAGAGTCATGCGACTATCACCGTTTTTGAACTGCAGCGGCACAATCCCCATGCCCACCAGGTTGGATCGATGAATTCTTTCGTAGCTCTCGGTGACCACCGCTTTCACGCCGAGTAAAAGGGTGCCCTTGGCGGCCCAATCGCGACTGGACCCGGTGCCGTATTCCTTGCCGCCGATAATGATCAGAGGCGTCTTTGCCTCGGCATATGTCATTGCAGCATCAAAGATGCTGACCTGATCGTTATCAGGCAAAACCCTGGTAAAGCCGCCCTCAACACCGGGCACCAATTCATTTTTTAAACGGATATTGGCAAAAGTACCACGCATCATAACTTCATGGTTACCGCGCCGCGAGCCATACGAGTTGAAATCCGCCGGACCTATGTCACGTTCGCGGAGATAGACACCGGCAGGGCTACTCGCCAGGATTGAGCCGGCCGGAGAGATGTGATCAGTGGTGATCGAGTCACCGAGCAGAGCCAGCAGTCGTGCCCCGGAGAAACTTTCCAGGCCGATGGCCATTTCATCGCGGACCTCGAAAAATGAGGGTTCCCTGACATAAGTGGACTGGTCATCCCAGTCATAAGTCTCACCTTCCGGGACCGGCAGACTACGCCAGCTCTCTTCACCGGCAAAGACATCGGCGTACTTCTCCCGGAACATGTCGGCAGAAACCAGCTTGACCATCTCGGCCACCTCTTCATCACTTGGCCAGATGTCTTTCAGATAGACATCATTACCTTGCGGATCTTGACCCAGAGGTTCTTTGACCAGATCAATGCAGGTATTACCAGCCAGGGCATAAGCAACCACCAGCGGTGGGGAAGCCAGCCAATTGGCCTTGGTGTGCGAATGGACACGACCCTCAAAGTTGCGATTGCCGGAGAGAACTGAGCAGACGGTCATGTCATTGTCCGCGATCGCGTCAGCAATCGGTCCGTTTAATGGACCGGAGTTACCGATACAGGTGGTACAACCATAGCCGACCACGTGAAAACCGAGCTGATCAAGGTAAGTTTGCAAGCCGGCTTTCTCCAGATAGTCGGTCACAACTTTGGAACCGGGCGCCAGCGAAGTTTTAACCCAGGGCTTTTGGACAAGGCCTTTTTCAACCGCTTTTTTTGCGACAAGCCCCGCCCCCATCATCACCGCCGGATTGGAGGTGTTGGTGCATGAGGTGATCGCTGCGATCACAACATCTCCCTGATTCAAGCTAAAGTCAGCATCCGCAACAGGAGCTGTTTTACCCATGGCCTCCGCAGGGATAACAGCCTGCGTAGCTTCTTTCATCGCTTCGAGATCAACACGGTCCTGGGGACGTTTCGGCCCGGCAAGACTTGGTTTGACTGTATTCAGATCAAGTTCAAGAACGGCTGTGTACTCAGGGTCAGTCATGCCTTCGTAGCGCCACAAACCCTGCTCTTTGGCATAAGCTTCGACCAGAGCCACCGTTGTATCCTCACGATTGGAAAGCCGCAGATAATCGAGAGTGACATCATCAATCGGGAACCAGCCGCAGGTCGCTCCATACTCAGGAGCCATATTGGCGATCGTTGCGCGGTCAGCCAAAGGCAGTTTTGCCAAACCGTCACCGAAGAACTCGACGAATTTTCCAACCACGCCGAACTGGCGTAACATCTGGGTCACGGTCAGGACAAGATCCGTGGCCGTCACACCCTCTTTCAAACTTCCAGTCATACGGAAACCAACGACTTCAGGGATGATCATCGACACCGGCTGACCGAGCATCGCAGCCTCGGCTTCGATACCACCAACCCCCCAGCCGAGAACGGCCAGGCCATTGATCATAGTGGTGTGACTGTCAGTGCCCACCAGGGTGTCTGGATAAGCGACCTTCTTACCCTCTCGCTCCTCCGACCAGACCGTGCGCGCCAGGTATTCAAGGTTTACCTGGTGACAAATACCTGTGCCAGGCGGCACAACACGGAAGTTATCGAAGGCCAGCTGGCCCCAACGCAGGAACGCATAGCGCTCACGATTACGCTCCATCTCTTTATCAACGTTATAGGCAAAAGCTTCCGGCATAGCGTACTTGTCGACCATGACCGAGTGATCGATGACCAGGTCCACCGGGATCTGCGGGTTGATCTTTTGCGGGTCACCGCCGACACGAACAACCGCATCGCGCATCGCGGCCAAGTCGACCACCGCTGGGACACCGGTAAAATCCTGCATCAGCACTCGCGCTGGACGAAAGGCAATTTCATGATCGGAGCTGCGTTGATCGAGCCAGTCGACCACGGCATTAATATCCTTTCCCGTAACCGAATCACCATCTTCATTGCGTAAAAGGTTTTCCAACAGCACCTTGAGCGTAAGTGGCAAACGCTTCACATCGCCGCGTTTTGCAGCGAAGGTTTCGAGGCTGTAATATTCGTAGCTGATACCATCGACATCGAGACTTTGACGGCTATTAAAACTGTTCAGACTGTCGTTACTCATAATGTATTCTCTCTCTTTCTCTATCCGTATAAAATATTCGCTATTTTCTATCGTAACTATTCTACCATAAACATTCAGAATCATTTGCTTCACGGAGTTTTTTTGGGGGAGCCTCCACAACCTTGCTTTTGAGCATTTCATCTGGTAGCTTAAGGCCTTGAATTAGTTGATTTGTTACCCTTCAGGGAGGGCACAATGCCAGAGTGGATGGACAATCAGGTCCTGGGTATCACCGCCGGTCAATATGCCACGGCTTTTGGCATTGTTCTGGTTGCCTATATCGCAAAAAAGCTCTTCGCCTACATCTTTATCAAGGTCATGCTGCCGCTGACGCAAAAGACCAAGCGAGAGCTTGACGACCGCTTTTTAAGCTGCGTGCAAAAACCCTCGGAATTTCTCATTTTCCTGATCGGGCTCTTCATCGCCGTCGAAATCCTGCAACTCCCCGGTGAGCCCTTTGATGTCGGCGGCCTGGCAACCTCAATACTCAAAGCGCTGGTTATCTTCGATGTCGCATGGTTCTTCTTCAACCTGGTCGACATGGTCGATCATTACCTGACAAAATGGGCCGAGCGCACCGAATCGTCCCTCGATGATCACCTCGCCCCCCTGCTGCGAAAAAGCCTGCGCATTTTTATCGTTATCATGGCCGCACTCATGGCCATCCAGACTTTTGGCTACCCTGTAACAGGGATCATCGCTTCTCTCGGCATCGGCGGACTGGCTTTCGCCCTGGCGGCAAAAGACACGGTCTCCAACATCTTTGGTTCACTGATGATCATCTTTGACCGGCCGTTTCATGTCGGCGACTGGATCAAGGCCGGGGATATGGAAGGAACCGTGGAAGAAGTCGGCTTTCGCTCCACCAAAATCCGCACCTTCGCAAAGACACTGATTTGCGTACCCAACAATATTATCGCCAATATGGCTCTCGACAATTTCAGCCGCATGCCGAAACGCAGGATTCGACTCACCGTCGGTGTCTCCTATGACGCCACTCCCAGTCAGATGCGAGAAGCGGTCAGCCGGATTCGAGAGCTGCTAAAAACTCACCCGGCCATTGACCAGGATTTTTTCCTCGTCAACTTTACCGACTTCGGTGCCTCGTCTCTCGACATCATGGTCTATTGCTTCACTACCACGACCGTCTGGGGAGAATATCTCGATGCACGTGAAGACGTTTGCCTGAAGATCATGGACACACTGGAAGAGTTAGGACTTGAGATCGCCTTCCCGAGCACAACCGTTTACCTGCGCAAGGAAGAAACGGAAGCCGACATCGAGAATCTATGACGTTAGCTGTACTATTTGCACTCATTTGAGGGAGGAAAAGAATGCGCAAGTTGATACTTTTGATTGGGGTGGTCCTGCTGCTTGGTGGCTGTTCGCCATGGATCGGCATGCACAAAATTGAACTCGGCATGAACAAAGCTGAAGTCATGCAGCAAATGGGGAAACCGAGCAACGCCTCCGGCAGCGGCAACGAAGAATACCTTTGGTACATCCCTCCCAACCGATTTTGGGAGCGTTACTATGTTCACGTTGTCAACGGCAAAGTTGAAGCTTATGGTCAGCTTGGCAAGCAAACACCACAAGCAGAGCAGTAGAGCCACTTCATAACGGGAACATTTCTGTCTAACCACAAAAAATGGAGCGAGCAATGACTGCGCAGGTTTATTTTGCCGATATGCGTGCTGGGCTGCGGGAAAACCTGCACGAAAAGCTGGAGAGGCTGACCGAACAAGCCGGAGTGGCTAACGTAGTCAGCAACGGTGACCTCGTTGCCATCAAGATGCACTTTGGTGAAAAAGGCGGGCACGCCTATATCAGACCGACATTTGTTCGTCGTGTTGTCGACCAGGTCAAAGCAAACAACGGCAAACCCTTCCTTACCGATTCAAGCACCCTTTATCCAGGGGAACGTAAAGAAGCCGTCTCAGCCCTGACCTGTGCCATAGAAAACGGTTTTGCATACGCCGTGGTCAATGCACCGCTGATTATGAGCGACGGACTACGCGGCCATTCATCACAAAGGGTTAAGGTCCCGGGCGACCTCTTAAACGAAGTCGACATTGGCCTCGAAATCATCGAAGCCGATGCCTTGATCGTCCTTTCCCATTTCAAATGCCATGAGCTGACTGGATTTGGCGGCGCAATTAAGAATCTCGCCATGGGCTGCTCCAGCCGTGAAGGAAAACTCGAGCAGCACTCCACGGTGGGGCCAACTATTGCAGAAGAAGAGTGCATCACCTGTGGAGACTGCCTCAAAGCCTGCGCTCACGACGCGATTGACCTCAACAGTGGCAAAGCGGTTCTCGATGCAGAGCGCTGTGTGGGCTGCGGTCGGTGTATTACCTCCTGCGAAAGCAAAGCGATTAAGGTCCAATGGAGTGAGAACTCCGCTACAGTTATGAAAAAAATGGCGGAATATTCGCTAGGAGCCCTCTCTGGAAAAGCAAACAAGCAGCTCTTCGTAAACTTCATCACCCAGGTCTCTCCCTCCTGCGATTGTCACGGCCACACTGACGCGCCGATCGTGCCCGATATTGGCATCGTCGCATCAACAGATCCAGTCGCCCTGGATCAGGCTTGTGCCGACCTGGTGAATCAGGCACATGGCCTTCCAGGCACAGCAATGAAAACCGGCCATGACCCGGGTTGTGACAAGTTCCGCGGGGTTTATCCGCAGATCGACTGGGAGGTTCAACTTGAGCATGGAGAGAAAGTCGGCCTGGGACAACGAGCCTACGAGCTGGTGAGATTGGAACCAAAAGATGAAAAGTGGTAATCACTAAAAAAATCTTTCCCAAACATAGACTTACAGATCATTTTATGTGGTATAGTTATTCATACCTCAAATGAAGCAAGAGGTCTCTTGGATACACACAAGGAGGAAGATTTTATGTCGATCTCTGATCCACCAGGCTACTCAAGGGAATTACAATCCAAAAAATCTTAGACAAAACACGGGCCACAGCAACAGGGTGACCCGATAATGATTCCCACGACGGGAATCGCACAGACACATATAAAAGATAAAAGCGCCCCGGAAACTTTCGGGGCGCTTTTACGTTACGGTGAATTAGTAACGAGTCATCCCTGTTGTACCGGGCCAGCAAAGCTAAACTTTTTGAAAAAACCAACCATTCAAAACACTCAATCGTTCGAAGCCTCCCACCCGAGCCCAGCCGCCAAGCCTCGCAACTTGTCCTTACCAACCTCCCCACGGAAACCCGCCAAAGGACGCAAACGAAAAGCATTTCCAGTCGGCACAACACCCACGGCAAAAAACCGGACAAAGAAAACCAGAAGAATCGCCAGGGTCAAGACAACGCTCCCCACCCAGACCAAGGGTTCACCCGGGTCTTTGGACAATTGGAAGCCACAGGTCCAGAAGCCCGATTCATCACGGCTGTAAGCGGTCTGGTAAATCGCCACGCCACGGTGAACCAGAGGGGTATTGACCTCGATAATTCCCTGACGCACGACCTCGTCATTTTCCAGAATGGAAACTTCACAGTGCAGCTGCTTGAGAAGTGGGTCACGGAAAGCTGTCAGCTTGATCTCGCTACCAAGATCAATACTGTTGGGATAAGTTCGCTCTCCGCTCAAACTATGATACTCACCGACCAGAACCCCTTCTCGCACAACGCCGAGGACAAGATGCTGTTCATCAGGGAAAAAGCGCTGCACTTGCACGCTCAAACCGGGAGAGATTTCCACCGTTTCCCCTTCACGGGTCGTGAACTCCTGCAATTGTTTTCGGGTTTCCTTGTCGTAGGTGGCAAAACGCAGATCAATCGGATAATATTGCGGCTCAAAATGATCGAGGCGAAAGGTAAAGCCGAGCGGCACATCCGTTTCGCTCTCCCAATCAAAATACTCTGCACTCTGATGAGTTACATAGAGATTCATGGTACCGACAAAGCCTAGCTGAGCCGCCAGTGCCCCGACCATGATCACCAGAATCGACAGGTGCAGGATCGGCAAAGCCCAACGTCCGATCACACCTCGGCGAGCGAGCAGCCTGTCACCCGCGAGGGTCACGCTATAGCCCTGCTCCTGCAAACGGCTGGAAAGCTCATCAATGTCCTGGCAAGCAAGGTCGTGACCTGCTTTTTGCATGGCAGGGTCAGTGTTTTCCAACTGGCCAAGCAGGCGTTTTCTTTCACCAAAAACCCGGACAAAGGTCTTCCAGGTACAAGCAGACAGGTTAAGAGCCAAGAGACCCAGCAGCAGACGAAACCATAGAGACTGGAAATATAGTTCAAAACGCAGTATCGTACCCTGTTCGATGGGCCAGATCGTACCGAACACAGCAACGACTGAAAGACCGAGCAACAAGACCAGAGTCAGTTTTACCGAGCTGAAAAAATCAAGAATGGGCTTCATGAGTCAACCTGTCTACCTGGATAGATCCGCGAGTCAGCACCTTTGCATCTGTGCTCAATGACCAGAGGCAGCGTTTAGAATGGCGGCATACTAGCATTACTTTTCACAAAACAGCAACGATGGGTTCCACGTAATAGGCACGGAGGTTTACAGCAATGATGGAAATCACTTTTCCCGGCGGCGTTCAGGTTAATGCACAATTCAATGGTTTTGAGATCGCTACGGACCAACCTGAAAAAAAGGGTGGGCAGAATTCAGCACCCTCGCCTTTCGATTTTTTTCTCGCATCTCTCGGCACCTGTGCCGGATTTTTTGCCCTGCGTTTCTGTCAGCAGCGCGAACTATCAACTGACGGTCTGCGCTTGCAACTGACGACCAAACACAACGCCGAGACAAAAAGACTCGACAGAGTAGAAATCACCATGCAGCTACCGAAAGACTTTCCTGAAAAATACCGCAGCGCAATTAGCCGTGCCACCGATCAGTGTGCGGTCAAGAAAGCGCTGCTCGACACACCGGAGATTGAGCTTATTACGCTCTAGAGGGGCAGAATCTCTTCCGGTGAAGGCACTTCCTGTAGACCAATCTCAACAGCAAGCGCCTCGAGCAATGGCTCGACATCGTGGCTGCGACTTGGCGGAAAGGCTACCTCTACGAGTGCAAGCTGGTTATCAAGCGTCCGTGCGAAAGCCAAGCCGTCGTAACTTTCCAGGATGAAACGCAGGTGACCGATCTCGGCACGCGGTATCTGGAAGTAACGCTTGCTGAACACCTTGTCCGAGCTCATGACTGCTCCATCGCGGTATCCAGGATATAACGGGCGATGCTGCGTTTGGGTGGTAACGCCGGTAGGTCATCAACAGAAAACCAGCGCGCATCGTCAAGCTCTGTCGTATCGACTTCGACTTCTCCACCAACGTAATCAGCAACAAATCCAACCATCACCTGGCTCGGGAAAGGCCAGCACTGGCTGCCAACATAGCGAATATTGTTGGCAACAATGCCAGTTTCCTCGGCAATCTCGCGAATCGCTGTTTCTTCCAGAGACTCACCAAACTCCTGAAACCCTGCCACCAGGCTGTAACGATTAGGCGCCCACTCTGCTTTACGGGTCAACAGGATTTGCCCCGGCCGACGGACCAGAACGATGGCACAGGGGTGGATAGCGGGGAATGCGTGTGCACCGCAGCTATTGCATTTACGCCCCCACTCGCCAGACATCCAATCAGTCGGCTGGCCACAATAGCCACAAAAGCTGCTACGCGCCTGCCAGTGCAAAATCATGCGCCCTATACCACCGAGAGAAAGCAACTCAATCGGCAGCAGTGGTTTGTCATCCAGCAAAGCAAAGAGTTCAAGGTCTTCCGGCAAGGGGCTGCCACCTTCGAGAGCAATCAACCGGCAGGGCTTGCCCTGCCAACGGCCGAGATAGAGCGACAGGTGATCATTCCATTCTCCGTAAGGCAGCGTGATACCCTCCGGAGTTGTTTTCGCCAGCAGCATATTGCCGCGCAGCAACAGTCCATAGCCCATGCCGCCCGGGTCATCGGTGGGGCTCTCTAAAACAAATTGATTATCTAGACAGGCCCGGTTAAAGGGCAAGTCCAGGGTTGACGCGTAATACTCCGGCAGACCACTCACTTATTGTTCTCCATGCAAGACAACTGGTGTCGCAACAAAGCCAACTGTGTCTTGCCATCAAGGATTTCACCGCTTTTGACTTTGTGCAGAGCCTCGTCAAGGGACATGGGACAAAGCTCAATCACCTCATCAGGCTCCAGGGCTTGCTCTGCGACAGTCAACCCCTGGCCAAGAAATAGATGAATGAATTCATCACAAAAACCGACCGTACTCCAGAAGCCCCCCAGGGGTGTGATCTGCGTAGCGCAGTAGCCGACTTCCTCGATCAGTTCACGACCGGCACATTCCTGTGGCGATTCATTCGGTTCGAGTCGTCCGGCAGGAATTTCATAAACCATCGCACCGATCGCCGGGCGGAACTGTTTGATTAACATGACCTGTCCGTCGGGCAAAACCGGCAGGACAGCGGCCCCGCCAGGGTGACGAATGATTTCAAAATTCGACTGCCGCCCATCCGGCATCGCGTGTTTCTCCAGCGCAACATCCAGAATGCGCCCCCGATAAACTTTTTCACTTGAGAGAATAGTCGACATCAGTCAATCCTTCGCCCCTTTGTTCGGATCTATACACCAATTAAGGGCAAGCTATTTATTAACGCAAAGACGCGGAGACGCAGAGATAAAATTCAAAATCAAACCATTTTTCATAAGTTTAAAAGATCTTCCTCTGCGTTAAACATCTTTTTGAGTTTTAGCACCGATTTTACATGTGACTGGTAAAATCATGCGAACCGCTTGCGGTACAGCCTCAATCTTTGCAGGCAGAGGCGCGCCGACGTCACCATCAACCTGCATGGCAACAGAAGCGCCCTGCAATTGTGCCGCAGAAAGAGTGAAGAACTCCACAAGAGGTTCACGAAGAGGTCGTTTCAGGACAAGATTGAGGGCAAACCTGAGCATGGCCAGACGACCGCCCTGGCGTAACAGGCAGACGTCCAATTGATCATGAAACATCGATGCCTCGGGAGTCACTACGTAACGGCCACCGTAGTAGCGACAATTGCTGACGACCACACCGAACCCTTCATGCGGCTTACCGTCTTCGGTCACCAGCGTCAAAGGTGAGGATGGCTTTTTGCAGAGGATCTCCAAGGCGCTGACAGCATAGGCCAGGCGGCCAATCCGTTTTTTTAGACCGGTGCGTACATGCGCAACAGCTTCGGCATCCCATCCGGAACTCACCATGAGCAGAAAAAGCTCATCATTGACGCGGCCAAGCGTAATCGGACGTGCCACGCCTGTCGCGGCCAAAGCACACGCGGCGTCCAGATCTTTAGGTATTCCAGCTTCAAGCGCGAACACATTCACCGTGCCGAAGGGCAGAAAAGCAATCGGCAGGTCAGGCGATGCGATGCCGTTGACCACTTCGTTCAAAGTACCATCACCACCAGCAGCGACCACTCGATCGTAGCCTTCGGTCAGGGCTAGCGCAGCAGCCTTTCTGGCGTCACCGCGAGCGAGAGTCAGGCAGAGGTCAACTTCTGCCCCGCTCCTTGCCAGAGCATCACATGCAAGTTCAATCCGCGGACGGGCATCCCCTCCACTCACCGGATTGGCAATCAACTTGATGCGCATGCTTTCACCTAGCGCCAACGCCGGAGGAAATCGCCGGGTTGCGTGCCTTCTGGGAGCGCCATCTGCACAAGAGCATTCGGCTGTACCGTCGTAACAATTTCTCCAGCTTTATCGGCCGCTTCCACAAAGGTCAGTTCGGACTGGCGCATCTCCGGGCCGATCAGTTCTATCCGGTCTCCCGCTTGAAAGCGATTTCGTCCTTCCACCAGCCAGTCTCCGGACTCTGCCTGCTCCTTGACCAGGCCGACGAAATCACAATCACGCAGATAATGGCTGTCTGCAGTATTGACGAAGGCATCATCCTGACCAAACAGAAAGCCGGTCCCGTAAGGGCGGTGACTGACCGCTTCGAGTTCTCTTTGCCATTGGGGATCGCGCTGATAATTTTTCGGCTCATCACGCCAGGCATCCAATGCGGCCCGATAGACCCGGGTGACAGCGGCCACATAGTAAAGACTTTTCATACGACCTTCGATCTTCAGGCTGTCGACACCCGCCTCAATCAGTTCCGGCAGATGATCGACCAGACAGAGATCCTTACTGTTGAAGATATAAGTACCGCGTTCATCTTCCTCAACAGGGTAATACTCTCCTGGACGCATCTCCTCCTGCACAGAGTACTGCCAGCGACAGGGATGACTGCAGCTGCCGCTGTTGGCGCTTCTCCCCGACATCCCTGCTGACAAAAGGCAGCGTCCGGAGTAAGCCATGCACATGGCCCCGTGTACGAAGACTTCGAGTTCCATCTCTGCCGAAGCTCCGACGGCAGAGATCTCCTTTAAGCTCAGCTCTCTGGCCAGATTCAGTCGTTTAACGCCCTGCGACTGCCAAAAATGCGCCGCCAGAGCATTGGTGGTGTTGGCCTGCGTAGAAAGATGCACCTCTCTTTCCGGGTCAACCTGGTGCACAAGGTGGAGCATACCGGGGTCGGATAGAATATAAGCATCAACCGGGATTGGCCGCAAAGTTTCCAAAAGCTCACGAGCAGCAATCTCTTCACCGGGGCGAAGGAAAACATTCAGCGTCAGGTAGAGCTTTTTCCCATGAGAATGCGCAATTTCACACCCCTGGGAGAGCTCTTGCAGAGTCAGGTTCCCGGCCAGGGCGCGCAAGCTGAATTGTTCGATTCCACAGTAAACCGCATCGGCGCCAAAACGAAGAGCAGTCTTCAACTTTTCAAGGTTTCCGGCCGGAGCCAGGAGTTCGGGGACTATCAAAGGGACCTCCAGAAGATGTCAATCACCAAGCACTTTAACATATCGGGGCATATTTCATGCAAAGCATAGTATGCAAGGCCAGTCGCCATGATGCTTGACAAGGGCTGAAAAAGCCTATAATTTTTAGGGAATTTCAATTCTAACGGCAACTAAATAAATGATATGACAACCCTTATTTACAGAATATTTACTGTGACGGCAGTCACCATCCTGTTAGCTGCGTGTGCGCCACCGGCCACAGTGCCAGCCTCCAGCAACCTGACCCTCGAGATGCGCAGGGTACACTCCTCGCTGAACAGCCAGGAGCAGACGATAAAGGAACTGTCGCGCAAGGTCGCTGAGCTGGAAAACCAGCTGCAGCGTCAGAGCAAAGAGCTCGAGCGCCTTGGCCACTCGCCGCAAACGGTATCGGGAGATTACCAGCCCAGCAGAGGTCCCCAACCCATAGGGGTGGCCTCAACCCAGCTTCAGGGTGAAGGGTCACCGACAGAAGTTTACCTGCAGGCCTTCGGCGACTACGCTTCCGGTCACTACCAGACAGCAATCCATGGCTTCGAAACCTTCCTGCAACGTTACCCCAACAACAGCTATGCCAGCAATGCCCAGTTCTGGCTCGGCGACTGTTATTTCAATCAGCAACAGTATCCCCTGGCAATTCTGGAGTTTGAGCGCGTCCTTAGCGATTATCAAAGTGCGCCGAAAAATCCGGACGCACTCTTGAAAATAGCGATTGCACAATTACAACTGGGGGCCACAGATGAGGCCCGCCAAGCCATTGACACTCTTGGCCAGCGTTATCCGAAGAGCACAGCCACCCAAAAAGCCCAAAAACTAACGATACCTTAAAAAAAGTTTGCCACGACTAGGGGGAAACATGAATCTCAGACGTATTATTCTGACAACCTGCTTACTGCTTATGATCTTGCCGGGGATAGCCCTTGCCAAGGAAGAGCCGATCATCTACACGGTCGAGCAGGGAGACACCCTGTGGGTGATTTCCCAGCGTTTCATCAAGGACCCTCATTACTGGCCGAACCTCTGGTCCAACAATCCTGATATCGGCAACCCTCACCTGATCTATCCGGGTCAGAAGTTGCGTATTTACAAAGGACGCATCGAAATCATCCCGATCGGAGATGGGACCGAAGGGGGAACCAGCGATGTTGGCGCAGCCGTTGTGACTCCCGATGAAATTTTGCTGATTTCCACCTATGGCGGAGCTCATAGTTATATAAGCGCCGAAGAAGAAAAATCATTGGGGACCCTGGTGGACACCGTCGACAATCGCGTCATGATCACTGTCGGCGATAAAGTCTTTCTTGAAATGGCGGACCTGGCAGCCACCAAGCCTGGCGACGTCTTCGAGTTGATCACCATGGGGCCAAGAGTCTTTCACCCTGCCGCTGAGAAAAAATTCGGGTATCAACTCGAGAAAAATGCCATCGGTTTTCAGACGATTCAACTGGGCACCCTGGAAATCAAAGAGATGACACCATCAGTTGCAGTTGCCGAAATTATCACGGCCACTCGTGAGATCGAGCGTGGCTCCAAACTGCGCCCCTACAAGCAGGTTCCCGACCGGATCCCCCGCATTTTCTCTGACACGGTTGTTGAAGGCTATATCGTCTCCGATGATGTCGGCAAACTGGCGATGGGCCAGTGGGAAGTCATTCTCCTCGACATTGGAGAAGAGGAGGGCATTCAGGTCGGTTATGAGCTTGACCTCTACCGTAAGCGTGAAGCGACTGAGCAGGCAGACAAGACAAAGATCTTGGAGCTTCCTGACATCGATCTGGGAGACGCCATCGTTCTTGAAGTTCGCAAGGGCTTTGCCGAAGCGCTGATTACCCGCACCACCAACCTGCCCCTCTATCGTGGAGACAAGGTCAGGACCAAGATCAAATAACTCTGGGGAGTTTCTCTCTGGAAAAACTATATTTAAAAAGGATGGGCCATTTTCTTGGCCCATCCTTTTTTCTGTAAAAGCCTTTCACCACTGAGGCTCAGCGAACACAGAGAAGCCGAAAAATAGCAAGTCTTGTTATATCTTTAGTCAGAAGATCCCAATATTTTTCATTTTCGTTTGTTGCATTGCCAACGGAATGCTTTATCTTTGACCTCTGCTTGAACTTATTTGTCATTTTATTCAATGGAACACTTGTCATAATCAGCATGGAGGGACCCAATGGATCATCTGCTGCCCTGGCTGCGTTTGCAGCTCACCCCCAATCTTGGCCGAGTCGGCCTGATCTCCCTGATCAAACATTTCGAAACACCTCAAAATGCACTTGAAGCCGCCCGAAGAGGATGGCCCAAGTTACCCGGCCTGCGGCAGGGGCTGGCAGGCATTGTCCCAGATGCGAAGGCAGAGACTGTGCAGCAGGCCTGCCAGAGCCTGCATAAAATGAACGGCTGGGTCATCACTCTCTGGGACACAGAGTATCCTCATCAACTCCGTCAGATCCCTGACCCACCCGCATTGCTGTACGGCTGCGGTGTCCTGCCTGAAGAGCCATATCTTGCCATCGTCGGGGCACGCTATCCGACAGATGTCGGGAGGATTTTCACCGAAAAAATTGCTGAGCAGGTGGCAGAAGCCGGTGTTGTTATCAGCAGTGGCCTTGCTCGCGGCATCGATACTGCTGCGCACCGCGGTGTTCTAAATGGTGTGGGCAAGACTGTGGCCGTTCTCGGTTGCGGTCTCGATCAGGTTTATCCTCGTGAAAACAAAAGTTTATATCAAAAAATCATAGAGCAGGGCGCACTGCTCTCCGAATACGCTCCCGGAACAGAACCTTTGCCCGGGCATTTCCCCGGCCGCAATCGCATCATAAGCGGCTTAAGCAAAGCAACCCTGGTCGTTGAAGCCGCCTGTAACAGCGGCTCACTGATTACTGCCGAATTCGCCCTCGAGCAGGGGAGAGAAGTCATGGCCGTCCCCGGTGGTATAGACCGCAAAACCAGCTATGGACCAAACCTCCTTATCAAACAGGGCGCGCATCCGGTTACGGAAGCCTCAGAAGTTCTTGAGATTCTTGGCATGGCTGGAAGGGGCAGAGAAAGTGCTTCTAACCGTCAAAAAACGGATTACAATCTTTCGGAACCGGCCAGCGATGTGCTCTCCAAACTCGACCTAAACCCGCGTCACAGCGATGAACTTGCTGGGGAAAGTGGGTTGACACCTATGGAGCTTTCGGCTATTTTACTGCTGCTAGAGCTACAGGATTATGCTGAAAAGCTGCCGGGCGGTCGTTATATACGAGGTCGCCAGGCACGCTGAAACCTTCAAAAGTACAACGGAGACTGCTTGAGAGAACGGGTCCTGGCAATTGTAAGCTTCATCGCCCAATACTTTCTCGATGATCGTGACATGGCGACAGAGAACGATCTTGTCGAAGAGTTGCTGTCTGTTGGCTTTGAGGCCGAAGAGATCGATGCCGCTTTCTGCTGGATGGAAAGTCAGGCACTTTGCGCACCAGCCGGCAGCGAGACCTCGTTGAACATCCCATCGCTCAGTCACCGGGTCTTTACCACAGAAGAGAACCGGGCGCTGTCTTCAGATGCCCGCGGCTTCTTAACCCGCTTGAGAACCATGGGGATTCTGGATGACGAAGTCCAGGAAGAAGTCATCGACAAGGCGCTGCTGATGGCAGAAGACGAGGTCACCCTGAAAGAGATTAAAACCATTACGGTCCTGGCCATGTTCGCCAACTCACAAAACGAATGGCGCAGGGAATTCGACTGCCTGCTCGAAGATGACTGGCAACACCTACTTAACTAACAAGCTAAAGGCTGCAGGACATTCTGCGGCCTTTTTATTTTCTAAAAAAAGATTTGAGCAAACATTATGGCTAAATCCCTAGTTATCGTTGAGTCACCCGCCAAAGCCAAAACCATCGAGAAATTTCTCGGTAAGGGCTACAAAGTTCTGGCCTCCTACGGACATGTGCGGGCCCTGCCCAGCAAACAGGGCTCAGTAGACACCGACAACGGCTTCGTACCAAACTACCAGGTGCTGGCTGAAAGTCAGAAGCACATTGACCTGCTGAAGAAAGAAGTGGCCAAGAGCGATGAACTGATTCTGGCCACAGACCTCGACCGCGAGGGCGAGGCAATCGCCTGGCACCTGCTCGAAGCCCTTAACATCGATGAGCAAGGGGACCACCCGAAGGTCAAACGCGTCACTTTTCATGAGATCACCAAGCCGGCGATCGACGCTGCGATGGCCAGTCCCCGCCAGATTGACCGCGGCCTGGTCGATGCCCAGCAAGCCCGCTCTATTCTCGACTATCTGGTCGGCTTTAACCTCTCACCCTTCCTCTGGAAAAAGATCCGCTACGGCCTTTCGGCTGGCCGCGTCCAATCGGTCGCCCTGCGCCTGATCTGCCAACGCGAAGGTGAAATTGAGGCCTTCGAACCTAGAGAGTACTGGACCATCGAAGCCCTGCTGGCAAATGCCGCCGGAGCGGGCTTTGGCGCAAAACTGCATAGTCAGGACGGTAAAAAACTCGACAAGTTCGCCATCAGTGGCCAGGCCGAAGCCGATGCCATTATGGCCGACCTGACGGAAGCCGAGTTCCGCATCGCCAAGGTCGAGAAGAAGGAACGTAAGCGTAACCCTGCCGCACCTTTCACAACCAGCACCCTGCAGCAGGAAGCCAACCGTAAGCTCGGCTTCTCGGCACGCAAGACCATGTCTACCGCCCAGAAGCTCTACGAGGGTATTGATGTCGGCGAAGGCAGCCTCGGTCTGATCACCTACATGCGTACCGACTCGGTCGCCTTGTCGGAGCAGGCCACCAGCGAAGCCCGAGAGGTCATCTGCCAGATGTATGGCAAAGACTACTCCCTCGACAAGCCACGCACCTTCAAGAACAAGAGCAAGAACGCTCAGGAAGCCCATGAAGCGGTCCGACCTACCTCAATCGCTCATACCCCTGACCAGATCAAAAAGCATCTAACCACCGACCAGTTCCGCCTCTACCAGTTGATCTGGAAGCGCACCGTCGCCTCGCAGATGACACAGGCGATCTTTGACGCGACCAGTATCGATATCTCCGCTGGCGAGCGCTACACCTTCCGTGCTGCGGGCCAGACCATCCGCTTCCCCGGTTTCATGACCCTCTACATCGAAGGCACCGACAACGGTGACGAGGAAGACCAGGAAGGGCTGTTGCCGCCTCTCACCAAAGATGAAGTCCTAAAACGTGAGCAGTTGACTCCCGAGCAGCACTTCACCCAGCCTCCACCGCGCTTCACTGAAGCAAGCCTGGTTAAGACTCTCGAGGAATATGGTATCGGCCGGCCTTCCACCTACGCCAACATCATGAACACACTGGTGACCCGCAAATACGTCCGTCTGGAGAAGCGTGTCTTCTATCCGGAAGATGTTGGCCGAGTCGTCGCCAAGCTACTTACCGAGCACTTCAGCCGCTATGTCGACTACGACTTCACTGCAGCGTTGGAAGAAGATCTCGACGCCATCTCGCGCGGCGAAAAAGCGTGGACACCGTTGGTCGAGCAGTTTTGGGGCCCCTTCATCGCCCTGATCGAGCAGAAAGAGAAGGAAGTCAGCAAAGCGGACCTGACGACAGAAAAAACTGACAAGACCTGCCCGGAGTGCAGCAAAGAGCTGGTTATCAAGCTTGGCCGTTCCGGACGCTTCCTGGCTTGTTCCGGATTCCCCGACTGCCGCCACACCGAACCTTTATCAAGTGACGGACAGCCCGCAGAAGAGCCTGTCATGTCGGATGAGAAGTGTGAAAAATGTGGTGCAGGCATGCTGATCAAGGCCGGCCGCTTCGGCAAGTTCCTGGCCTGCAGCGCTTACCCTGGGTGCAAGAACATCCAGCCGCTGGAGAAGCCCAAGGCCCTCGACATCGACTGCCCGCAGTGCAAAGAGGGTGAGATGACAGAGAAGAAGAGCCGCTACGGCAAAATCTTCTACTCCTGCAACCGCTACCCGAAATGCAAGTACGCGCTCTGGAATCCACCGAAGCAGGAAGCCTGTCCGAAGTGCTCCTGGCCACTGACCGAGATCAAAACCACCAAACGCTGGGGCACAGTACAGAGATGCCCACAAGAAGAGTGCGAATGGGAAAAGGAATTGATCCCGCCGGAGAAAAAAGCAGCACCAAAAAAAGCAGCAGCCAAAAAGGCTCCGGCCAAGAAGACTGCGGCCAAGAAGACTGCGGCGAAAAAGCCAGCTGCAAAGAAAACGGCGAAAAAAGAAGCCTGAAACTCGGGCTTAAAATACAAACAAGAAAAGGCCGGGCTCATTGCTCGGCCTTTTCTGTCCTTAGCGATGTTCCACACATAACAAATGCACCACGACTTAAACCTTAAAGCAAACATTTATCTGCGTTCAATTTATGTTTTTAGCTTTGCTTTACGGGCTGTATACCCTCTAAAATATAGAGTCACGACAGCAAACAACTCTTAATCCTTTTGGAATATCTATTATGACACCTATCACCATTATCGGTGCCGGCCTCGCCGGCTGTGAAGCCGCCTGGCAAATTGCCGACAAAGGCATCCCGGTCGATCTCTTTGAGATGCGCCCGCAGCGGATGACACCCGCGCATCAGAGTGACAGTCTCAGCGAGCTGGTCTGCTCCAACTCCCTGCGCGGCACTGGCATGCACAACGCTGTCGGTCTTCTGAAGGAAGAGCTGCGCCGTTGCAACAGCCTCTTCATCACAACCGCCGATGCCCATGCGGTTCCAGCCGGAGGAGCTCTAGCTGTCGACCGGGAAGGCTTTGCTGAGCAGATCACCCGCAGCATCGATGAACATCCTCTGATTACCCTGCATCGGCAGGAGATCACAGAGATTCCCGATGACCGTATTGTGATCATCGCCAGCGGTCCACTTACCTCTGATGCCCTGGCAGAAAAGATCGGAGCCCTGACAGGCCAGGAGCACCTATATTTCTACGATGCCATAGCACCGATCGTAGAGGCCGATTCGATCGATATGAAGAAGGTTTATGCTGCCTCACGCTACGATCGTGGCGGCGCAGATTACCTCAATTGCCCCTTTGACAAAGAGCAGTACCTCACCTTCGTCGAAGCCCTCTGTAAAGGCGACAAGGTCGTTCCGCATGACTTTGAAAAGGTGGTCCACTTCGAAGGCTGCATGCCGGTGGAAGTTCTTGCCGAACGCGGCGAGATGACCCTGGCTTTTGGACCCATGAAACCGGTCGGTCTGCGTGACCCGAGAACTGGGCGCGACCCCTTTGCTGTCATTCAGTTGCGTCAGGATGACAAACACGCCAACCTTTACAACCTAGTCGGCTTCCAGACTAAACTGACCTACCCGGAACAGGAGCGCGTCTTCCGCACCATACCCGGATTGGAAAACGTCAAATTCGCCCGACTTGGCAGCATGCACCGCAACACCTTTATCAACGCGCCCACCTGTCTGACCGAGACCATGCAATTGAAGGGGGCTCCCAATATCTTCTTTGCCGGGCAGATCACTGGCGTCGAAGGCTATGTCGAATCTGCCGCCAGCGGCTTTTTAGCCGGTCTCGCGGCCGCGGCCTGTTATCAGGAGCACAACTTCCTGACACCACCGTTGACGACGGCCCTGGGGGCCTTGCTCAACTACCCGGTCACAGCATCTGCCGAGAACTTTCAGCCGATGAATATCACCTACGGTCTCTTCCCGGCACTTGAGCAACGTATTCGCAAGCGTCGCGACCGTCGTCAGGCCTTGGCAGATCGTGCCCTGGCAGACCTTGATCTGTGGTTTAAAGCTGAGAAAGAGTAACGTCTACGGGATGTAACGTCTACGAGATTGCCAGAGAGCTAAATACCTGTTAACGTAAATTTTGATATCAGTAAATATTTTCTATTACGCAATCTGTTTGTATTTTTAAATCGCATCGGGGGCAAACGGTGGCACATACCACCACATCATCTATCAAACTGGTCGATTCACGAGACCTGCTTGAAATGCTGAGCCAGCATCCGCTCAGCACTCCGTTTAACCTCGCCCTTTATTCTGAAGAGCAAGGCCGTGGAGGCCTTCTCGCTGCCATTCAAACCATCTGTGCTCCCCTCAGTGGAGAACTCCGCTGTACCGCTGAATGCTGTCGAGCCTGGGAAGCAGGCATCTCACAAGCCATGCTGACCAACCAACCTGTCATCCAAAACTGTGCACAAGGCTTCATCTGTTTCATCATTCCTCTACCCGAAAGCAATGATCTTCCCGATTGCCTGCTCGGCGGCGGAGTCTTTGAACAGAGCGAAACGGCACGCCGCAAGCTGGAGAGAGAAAACCACCACGAAGGCAAAACGCTGGTCCTCGAATCAGGAAACACACCTCAGTTGCTCAGCCTCTCAGAGGCCGAATCCATGGCCGATGAAATCTCCCGATCATTGCCGCGACTACTCGATCAGCAACTGCACTCCCTCAGCCTGGCCCGCACCACGAAAAGACTGGAGGCCGTTCAGAATTTGGCTCGGGATCTTGCCGACTGCACAGAGAGTGAGCAGGCGGTAGCAATCGTCAGTGAAGCCCTGGTCGTCCTCTTTAACTTGCCCAAAGTTCTGATCGTCCTGCAGCAGCCGGGCCTCTCCATGTCCGTTCATTCAACACTCGGCCTTGATCCGGAGAGCTTTCAGCTGGATCAGAAACATCTCGCCGCACACTTTGACAATACAAACGGATACCCGGAGGTCCTCTCTGGTGGAGAACTGAAGTCCTTCTTCCCGGGGTTGGAGACCCAGACGGCGCATCTGTTCCCGCTAAAGGAGAACAACAGTTACCTGGGAGCCATAGTGGTCCTGGACATCAACCTTCACAACCGTGACCAGGCCCTCATAGAACTCCTGGTCAATCGTCTGGCAAGCCGTCTGGAAAGCCTGAAAATAGCCGAAGGGAGACAGCTTGAGCGACAATTCTCAACGCGCATGGTTGCCATGATCAGCGAGCTCTCTCTGCTAGGCAACCGTCGAGATCTCTACCAGCAGATCCTTGAGATGTCCACCGAACTGCTGACCGCAACCAGTGGCTCCCTGATGCTGTTGCATGAGACAGAGGGAACCCTGAAGATTGAAGCCGCCAAGGGGATGACCTCGTCCCTGGCAAAGACCATGTCTGTTGCCTACGGCGAAGGGATTGCCGGTCAGGTCGCCAAGAGCGGCTTCCCGATGCTGGTCAACGATATAGAGAGAGACACCCGCGTTGCCACGAAAAACCGGCCGCGCTTCAAAACCAAGTCCTTTATCAGCCTGCCTCTCGAAGCCAATGATCGTCTGATCGGCGTCCTCAACCTGGCAGACAAGGAAAATGGCATCAACTTTACCGAAGCCGACCTCAACCTGATACAGACTTTTACCGGCCACGCCATACTGATGATCGATCGGGCCGCGACCCTGGAGAAAGCCGGCAAGTTTGAGCAACTCGCCATCACCGACCCACTGACCGGTCTCTATAACAG
>JAAXQF010000232.1 GCA_012974435.1 Desulfuromonadales bacterium
ACAAAAACCTCAGTTTGGTCAACTATGAAGATGGGATCCATAAATGATTAGAACATACTATGAGTAAAATTACGGAGTACGTGGCCCGATTGCCAGATGCAAGCGGTCACATTCACTACCCACAACAAGAGCATGATATTTGGCAAGAGTTGTATTCAAGGCAAGTGGGAAATTTATCTAAGTATGCATGCCCTGAATATCGTCAGGGATTGAAAGACTTGGGTTTATCGGGTGATAAGATCCCGCAACTAACCGAAATTGATAATGTGCTCTTGGCGACGAGTGGCTGGAAAACTTCTGCTGTGCCAGCACTGATCTCTTTTGAGCGTTTCTTCGAATTGTTGGCGAATAAGGAATTCCCTGTAGCCACGTTCATTCGCAGTAAAGAGGAGTTCGACTACCTGAGAGAGCCCGATATATTTCATGAGGTCTTTGGACACTGCCCCTTGCTAACCAATGCCTCTTTTGCGAGGTTTTCCCATGCCTATGGCAAGCTGGGATTGGCGGCCAGTAAAGAAGATCGGGTTTTCCTGGCAAGATTGTATTGGTTTACCGTCGAGTTTGGCTTGCTCCAAGCTAAAGAAGGGTCACTGCAGATCTACGGTGGAGGAATTTTAAGCTCCCCCGGTGAGACACTATATGCGATGGGAGATAAGCCGCTGATTAAGCCGTTTAATCTGGTAGATGTGTTGAGGACGCCATATCGTATCGATATTATGCAGCCTGTCTATTACGTCATAGAGAGCATCGCGTTCCTCGATGAAATCGTTAATATGGACATCATGGCTGGTGTGCGTGAGGCTAAGAAACTCGGGTTATTTGAACCGCTTTTTGAACCTAAGTCTAAAGCGAGTTAGCGCGCGATACGATATAACGAAAACAAGAATTATAACAATAGCTAAACGACAACTAAAATAAGATAGTAAAGGAATGATGATGACAAAATTAGCAGATATGAAGTGTGAAGCCTGTCAGGCCGATGCTCCTAAAGTGACTGACGCTGAACTCGCCGAACTGATCCGTATGATCCCCGATTGGGGCGTTGAAGTGCGTGACGGCATTATGCAGCTGGAGCGAGTATATAAGTTTAAAAATTTCAAATTAGCGATGGAGTTTACCAATAAACTCGCCGATCTGGCTGAAGCGGACTTTCATCACCCGGGGATCCTAACCGAATGGGGCAAAGTCACTGTCACATGGTGGTCTCACTCAGTTAAAGGACTTCACCGTAACGACTTCATTATGGCCGCCAAGACGGACCAGTTGTAAAGAGTGGCTTTAATCTTTTATAATCAGCAGGTTATTTATTAAAAGCTTGCTGATGTTTTCAACTTAAACCCAATCTACTGTAAACAAGACTTGCCACAATAATCATAACCTTCTAACGTGTATACCCAAGCGACTTCAAGATGCTGAATTCAGTATCTTGAAGTTGCTTGGGTATAAGCGCCCGAGTTGCTCTCTTTTCTCATTGCCGTATACGTTTTTGCATAGAAAATTCAGAGTCAGAGGACAATAAGAATACTCTTAATAAAGGGAAATATTACAGTATGCGCCTTGCAGTATGTTGCTTGGACCGTGTTGGTCTAGCTAAAGATATTTTGATGATTTTGGAAGGTTATGGCATTAACTTGATTGCAATCGATGCCAGTAATCAAGGGTTTCTTTATCTACAATTTGCAGAGGTTAATTTCGATACACTCAGCGAATTGTTGCCTTTGATCAGAAAGGTTGAAGGTGTTCATGATGTCCGTACCGTCTCCTTTATGCCATCGGAGCAAGAACACTACGCCTTGAAAACACTCTTAAAGACACTACCAGACTCGGTGTTTTCTATCGATGTAAAAGGGCGCGTTCGTATCGTTAATGAATCGGCTCTCATGACGGTAGGCATGAGTGAACATGAAATACTCGATGAGCCTCTTAATCATTGGGTTCAGGGCTTTAACTTCAGTCGTTGGTTGAGTGAAACTTTAGTACTTGCTCAAGCGACGCGAGTCAACATAGGTCAACATGAATACTTGGCTGAGATGTTGCCAATATATCTACCGGATGACAGTGATAAATCTATTCTTGCTGGCGCCGTGGTATCGCTCAAATCCCCCGCCAGAGTAGGTAAGCAATTTAACGCCTTACAGAGCCAAACAACCGGCTTTGAAAGTGTACTTGCGACCAGTGATAAGATGAAAGAGGTGCTGGTTCAGGCCAGGCGTATGGCACAACTCGATGCACCTCTGTTGATCACAGGGGAAACGGGAACGGGGAAAGAGCTGATGGCACGAGCGTGTCATGACGCGAGCATGCGTAGAGAGCACCCGTTCATCGCGATTAACTGCGCTGCATTACCCGACAGTGCCGCTGAGGAGGAGCTGTTTGGTTTTGTGAGCAATGGAGAGATTGTAAAAAGAGGCTTCTTCGAGGAAGGTAAAGGCGGGACCGTTTTTCTTGATGAGATTGCCGAGATGACTAAATCTGCTCAGGTTAAGTTATTGCGTCTATTACAAGATGGTACTTTCAGACGCTTGGGTGAAGACAGGGAGATTAGGGCCGATGTGAGAATCATCTGTTCCACTCAGAACAATCTCGCCGAACTGTGCCAAACCGGAGAGTTTAGAGAAGATCTCTATTATCGCATTCATGTACTGAGCTTTCATATCCCCTCGCTTCGAGAGCGAAAAGTGGATGTCATTCCCTTGACCGAGATGTTTTTAGAGCATTATAGCCAACAATTATCGATTCCAATTAGACGTATTTCGGCCCAGTGTCGTGAGCATCTACTCAACTACGCTTGGCCCGGTAATGTTAGGCAGCTTAAAAATGCCATCTTCCGGGCTGTATCCATGTGGGACGGGTCGGCTGAGCTATCGGTGGAGCAGTTGAAACTTCCTTCCTACGCCGAAGGATTCGGTTATTTCGATCATCAATTCGAAGGCAGTTTAGATCAAGCGATGAAGCAGTTTGAGTCGAGTCTGCTCAGAAGGCTGTATCCAGCTTACCCAAGTACTCGTCAGTTAGCCAAGAAGCTAGGCGTGTCCCATACGGCGATTGCGAATAAATTGAGAGAATATAAGATCAGCAAGCAAAAATAGATGTAAAAGCTTGTTGCCACAACAGTGCCGGGTTTTTCATCAGTTATTGTTTGAAAAGCCCAAGTTTGAGTCGCATAGATAGAATGTAATTATTTGTTTACGCTTTAGTGCTTTCTTGAGGCGGACGTGATTTATATCACACTATTCCTATCTGTCTGTGCTTAAGGTATTTCTGTAAATTAGTTAAACATACGAGCTATCGTATGGTGAGATTTTCCCCCAGGAGCAGGTATGAAGTTAGCCAGTTATAACAATGGTCGTCGCGACGGTCAGTTGATGTTAGTGAGTAAAGATCTATCTAAAGCTGTGGCTGTCCCCGCCATTGCCCATACGATGCAGCAGTTACTCGATACATGGGAGTTGCTTCAGCCACAACTGCAAGAATTGTATGAAGCGTTAAATGATGGCTTGATAGATAGTGCCATCGAGTTTGATGAAGCTAAGTGTTTATCTCCTTTACCGCGCGCGTATCAATGGGCTGACGGTAGTGCCTATGTCAATCATGTCGAATTAGTGCGTAAGGCTCGCGGCGCAGAAATGCCTGAAACGTTCTGGACCGATCCTCTGGTTTACCAAGGTGGTTCAGACTGTTTTATTGCGCCTAAGGCCGATATCCCGTTAGCCAATGAAGAGTGGGGCATCGATTTTGAATCTGAAATCGCGGTAATAACAGATGATGTGCCAATGGGTGTTACCACTGAGAATGCCGAAAAGCACATTAAGCTGTTAATGCTCGTCAATGACGTGTCGCTGCGCAACCTGATCCCCGGTGAACTGGCCAAAGGTTTTGGTTTCTATCAAGCCAAACCTTCAAGCAGTTTCTCTCCGGTAGCGGTGACACCAGAAGAGCTGGGTGCGCGTTGGGAAGATGCTAAAGTCCATCTCCCTCTGATAACTCATTTGAATGGGTCACTCTTCGGCCGCCCTAATGCCGGTGTCGATATGACGTTCAATTTCAGTCAATTGGTCTCTCATGTGGCCAAGACACGACCTTTAGGTGCCGGTGCCATCATAGGCTCAGGTACTATCTCTAATTATGACCGCAGTGCTGGTTCCAGCTGTTTAGCTGAAACGCGGATGTTGGAAACGATAGCGGATGGCAAGCCATCGACCTCCTTTATGAAGTTTGGTGATCGCGTTCGTATCGAGATGTTGGATGATAACGAACAGACCATTTTTGGTTCAATCGATCAGCAAGTCGTCGAATACAAAGGGTAATTCACATCGTACTTTTAAAAGGCCAATTCATTGAATTGGCCTTTTTTATACTTATTTATCTAGTGTAAGGAATAATTATGTTGAAACTCTATGGATACTGGCGTTCGAGTGCGGCTTATCGAGTGAGAGTAGCCCTCAATCATAAAGGGTTAGATGCCGAGCTCTTGTCTGTTCATTTAGTTAAAGATGGGGGCGAACAACATCGGGCCGAGTATGCCAATATTAACCCTCAGGAGTTAGTGCCCGCACTTATCGACCTTGATCCTGACGTCTTTGAAGTTGCAGTCACGTCGTACCGTGAGCAAGAGATGTCGGGGGAACAATACCTCACCGCTTATATTGAGCCGCCAGACGGGGCGGAAATCGACAGCAACACCGTGATCCTCTCTGTCAACGGCACGATCCTTGCGACGGCCGAGTCCCCTGCAATCCTCGATAATCTCCTGGTTGTCCAGTTCAAGCTCACACCGGACAATGTGGGCGATATCCTAGGTATCGAGGTCATTAACGTAAAAGTGGATGAGCAACATAATCGGATAGTGGTTGAGGCCACCACCGCCCTAGCCCAACCAACCGATTTAATTGAGCTGACAGTCTCCGGAGACCTGATGAGTGGAGGAAACTTTATTGGCACTGATGCGGTGCGGGTAATACCCCGGTCGAATCAGTCTCCTCTGGCCGTTGCGGGGTCTGACCAAACGGTGGAGTGCGCCTCTCCGGCCGGAGCCTTGGTGTACCTTGATGGGAGCGGGTCGACTGATCCTGACGGCGATCCTCTCAGCTTCACCTGGACGGGGCCCTTCGGGATGTTGACGGGGAAAGCCGTGAGCGCCACGCTTCCTATGGGGACACACAACATCACCCTGACAGTAGATGATTACATGGGTGGCACGGCCAGCGACACGACCCTCGTCACCGTCCACGACACCATGCGACCGACTATCAAGAGCATGAGGTCCAGCTCGAATGTCCTCTGGCCCCCGAACCACAGGATGGTGCCGGTCACTCTCTTTCCCTCCGTGTCAGATACCTGTCATGCGGCGCGGTCTTGCAGTATCAGCGGGGTCAGCAGCAACGAGCTGGTCAATGGTGTGGGCGACGGCGACACGGCACCAGACTGGACGGCACCAGACTGGGAGATCACTGGAGATCTGACGGTGAACCTGAGGGCGGAGCGTTCCGGAAAGCGCAGCGGGCGCGTGTACACGATTACGGTCCAGTGTACCGATGCTTTCGCGAACAACACAACGAAAACTATGACTGTCACGGTACCTCACTATAAGGAGAAGTTCAAAGACCTGATCGAGTGGATAAAGCACCACAAACGAAAGTAGACGCAACACTTCCGCAACATCCCACGGGCGTCGAGGGCACCTCGACGCTCGTGGTCTTTTGGGGCGCACCCTGCCCTTGTGTGGGGCGAACATTTTTCCGAATACCACCCATACACCTGCGTGGCAGAGGTCGAGGTGAGACGGCCCCTCTCACACCTGGTTCATTAGAATTTGTATGAGGAATTTGCCCTGTTGAATTGCAAAGGGGCTCCCAGGTGATCCTGAGAGCCCCTTCAGAATGCGTGTATAAGCAGTGGTTGCGGGGGCAGGATTTGAACCTGCGACCTTTGGGTTATCAGGGCAATTCTGGCCGTGACCGCAACCAACTCCTCAGGAACATATACGGGGCTACCAGCTAACAACCCGTCAGCACTGGGATCCATTGATTCTGGGGAAATGTCTTTGTTTCCATACAGTTAAAAGGCCACACGCCTGAATATATCCGCGACCCCGGAAGAAAACCCTCCGGGCATAACTCATCACGGTCAGGAATTTATGTAGACCAAAGTCGGTAGATGATCGAGGCGGCGCCACAGGAACATATAGACGGTCGACTAGGAAGTCGGCGGTGCGGTTTCCACGTTAATGTATACGATCCATCGGAAGGCCCAATTCCAGGAACATGTCCAGGTCATCCCGTTTACTTCATGCCGGTCGAGGTAATAGTTCCAGTCTTTCCACTTAAACCCTTTACGAATGGAGAGGAGACCATCATGGGTTATAAGACGATTATGAAAGAGAACAGGACCGACCAAGGCGTAACTCATCCAGGCCAATGGATGCCGGTGCAGATCGTTGATGATCACTGCCCGGGACGCGACGGCCGTCGCCCGCTTGAAAAAATCGACGATTTCTTCATCACTCATGTGGTGACAAACCATCGTGGCGGTCACCACATCAAAGCTGTTTGGCGCCGACTCGAGTTCCTTCTTTTCCGTTCTTTCAAATGAAAGATTACTCAGTTTTTCCATCTGATGTTGCTCTTGTGCGTAAGCAATCGCATCGCTGGATATATCGGCTTGTGTAAGGCAATCCCGATATTCATCTGATGTATAACAGGAAGGACCGATATCCATGTACTCGAGAGCGGTGCTGCGGCTGGGTTTTTTCACCGATGGGATCTCCGGAAAAGCATACCTTCCATGGACAATCCGGGTCCAAAACCGAAACCGATGCTCCATTCTCGGGAAGTGGCTTTCTGGGACTGGGCCTCAAGGACAAATAGGAAAGTCACGCTGGACATGTTCCCGTAATTCTTCATCACGTTCCAGGACATTTCCGTCTGGCTCTCTTCCAGACCGCAGGTTTTTTCCACGGCCTCAAGAATGGCCTTTCCGCCAGGATGCAAAACCCAGTCGCAAGAAGCAAAATCCAGGTCGGGACCCAGCAAGGATTTCGCGAACCCGGTGATATGGCGATCGATCAGCTTTGGGACTTCGGAAGAAAGTCTCATCACAAGTCCCCGGTCGCTTGCCTCCCAGGTCATGAGGGATAAGGATTCTTCGAGGGCCAGCGAGGATTGCCTGACGATTTCCATGAGCGGCTGTTCGTCCGGTGTTGGGTCACAACCCACGATGGCCGCCGCCGATCCGTCGGCGAATATGGCATTGGCAACCACCGTGTCGATTTCGCCGTCGAAATGAAAGTGCAGGGTACACAGTTCCGTGCAGACCAGAAGCACCCGGTTCGCAAGGTTCTCCCGGGCAATGGATTTGGCCACGGCCAGGCCTTTAAATGCGCCGAAGCATCCCATGAAATTAATCCCGAGCCGTTCTGTTGACCGAGGCAGTCCCAGGGAATCGATCAGCGTAAATTCAATGCCTGGGGCAACCAACCCGGTACAGGAAACTGAGATGACATGGGTAATATCCTTCAGCAGTCCGCCCCATCGTTTGATGGCCTTGATGGCGGCCGCGTGGGCCAGCGGGGGGGCTTCCTTCTTATACACCTCGTTGCGCCGGGTCATTCCAGGCGCAGAATCGGGAAAGGCGTGACCGAAAAAGCTCCCTTCCAGCAGGGCATTGCCGTAATCCTCAACCACCGAATGACGTTTTTCAATCCGTGAGCCATCAAAGATCTTCCGCAGGATGAGTGCCTTTTTCCCTTTCAGCGAGAGGGAATTGATGATCTTCTCCGCTACCTCACCCTGTGGCTGGGAAAGAGGTGGTACTTCGGTACTCAGAGCTAGAATATGGGTTTGCATGTGTTAATTCCGACTATTGGAAAGAAACAATACGAACAGAGATGTGTGTCTTTTGCAACTGTTTATTCACGAATCCTCTTTCTGGAATCAGTATTCGCTAAGTAGTAACCAGTATTCCTGATCACTGTTAATGGAAAAGGCACCACAAGAAACGGCGGCTACGGGAACCCTCGATTTTCAACATCGTAAGATGTGTTTTCGAGACATGATAAAGTTTTCGAACAGTTGGCCAAAAAAAGAGGGTGATTTCCCTCACCCCATATCGCTAATCATCGATTATGTTTGGTTGCGGGGGCAGGATTTGAACCTGCGACCTTTGGGTTATGAGCCCAACGAGCTACCGAACTGCTCCACCCCGCATTCGGGAGTATAGGGGACGGAGCGGGCAGTGTCAAGCGACCTGTCGGCCGTCGCGAGCATGCCGCACGCGGCCGAGATATCCTGTCCTCGACTCTCCCGGATGGTGCCAATGGTGCCGGCCCGTTCCAGGATCTTTTGGAAGGCTTCGGTCCGCTGCCGGGAGGAACGGTGAAACGGAATCTCCGGTGCCTCATTCAAGGGGATGAGATTTACCTTGCACCGGATGCCCTTGAGCAACTTTACCAGGCGGTGGGCATCTTCGACATGATCGTTCACTCCCGCCATCAGGACGTATTCGAATGTCATGCGGCGTCGGGGCGGGAGAGGAAATTCGCGGCAGGCCCGGAGGAGTTCACTCAGGGGATACCGGTCATTGATGGGTATGAGGTCATTGCGCACCTCGTCCGTGGTCGCAGTGAGAGACACGGCTAGGTTCACTCCGAGATCGGATCGGGCCAACCGACGAATCCCTGGTACCAAACCGACGGTCGATACGGTGATCCGCCGAGGAGAAAAGCCGAGCCCTGTC
>JAAXQF010000238.1 GCA_012974435.1 Desulfuromonadales bacterium
TCCGGAAGTCTCGAGGATCCTCAGTTCAGCATTGGTGGGGTGATCTGGACAGTCGTTAAGAATCTTCTGGTCAAAGTAGCAACCTCGCCCTTCGCCCTGCTCGGAGCCATGTTCGGTGACAGCGAAGAGGACTTCAGCCACATCAGCTT
The DNA here is from genome assembly GCA_012974435.1 of Desulfuromonadales bacterium. GTDB lineage: Bacteria > Desulfobacterota > Desulfuromonadia > Desulfuromonadales > BM103 > M0040. The sequence goes on from JAAXQF010000238.1 coordinate 150, forward strand.
TGCCTACGGCTCGTCATCGCTCAGTTCGACAGAGGCAGAGAAATTGCAGCGCATGGCGCAGGCCCTGGCCGATCGACCAAGCATTGACGTCGAGGTCAGTGGCTTTGTTGATCTGGAGAACGATGAAGAAGGCTACCGCAGCGAGTATCTCAACAGACAGGTTAAGCGACTCAAGTATCTGGATCTGGTCAAGAATGATGAACTCGCGGAAGGGAGCACAGAAGACGACGTAGTTGTGCCCGTTGAAGAATATGACGAATACCTCTGGCAGGTCTATCGCAAGTCGGACTTCCCCAAACCACGTAACTTTATCGGCATGACCAAAAAGATTCCCACGGCAGAGATGGAAAAGCTGATCTACACCCACACCCAGGTCTCCCCGGACGACCTCGCCGAGCTCGCCCAGGCGCGAGCCCTTGCAGTACAGAGATACCTGATCTACGAGGGACAACTGGAACCGAAACGCATCTTCCTTAAGAAACCGGACATCACGGCGGTTCAGGAAGAGGAAACGACCTACCGTGCCAGGGTTGAACTTGGCGCCACGGTGCATTGACCCTCAGCAGGGAACAAAAACCTCCTTTTTGATTAAACGGCTACAAGCACCGTCTTTATCGGATAACTCGCCGCCCGTTTTGACATATCCCTCGGCAAAGTCTCAAATAATCACCAAAACAGATAAATTTCCTCGATATACGCATTTTGTAGTCTTGTTCATTTGAACCCTTTTGCGTTATCTTACAGTGTATTATTAAATTTCCAAGGAGTCTAAAGCATCATGCTCTCACGTTTTATCATTGTCGTTCTGATTGCCGGACTGGGTTACCTTGTTTACACAACACCAAAAATTGAAGACCACAAAGCCTTCCTGCTCGCCGAACTGCAGCAGACTTACCCCATCTCTGACGAGAGGCAGGCGCAGATATGGAAAGAAGTCGACTATTCGAATTTCTTCGTCTGCTCATTTATGAAGACATCAGTAGGCAGCACGATGATCACTTCCGGCTTCCTGAAAAAGGTCAAACTGATCGACACAGAATGGGTCGACAAAGTTAAAACCAGACTGCACCGTCAGGCCGAAACCTACTAAAACAACTGGCAAAGGCCTCTCTACTTTTTCGATTTCCGGCACTGGTGTCCTTAAAATCGAGAGAGTAGAACAACGACGCTTGGCACAATGCCGCCTGACGGCAAGCAACAACTAAGCGAGAAACATTCGAAATCTGTGGCGACTCTTGGTCCGATTTTCAACAACTTTAAAAAACTCGACTGGCGGGTTCTGACCCGGCCCGTCATTCTCAGCGTGCTGGTTGGTCTGGTAACAGGCAGCGCTGCAGTCCTGTTCTATTTCGCCACCAACAGTATCGAGCACCTGTTTCTCGACAACCTTGCCGGCTACAGCCCACCCAAAGAGGGTGCAGAAGCGGTCCTGGCTATGGGCGACAAGATGATCGACAGTCTAGCCATGGATCACCGCTGGTTTCTTTTCCTGATCCCGGTTATCGGCGGTCTGATATCGGGATTCCTGGTTTTCAAATTTGCTCCCGAAGCAGAAGGCCACGGTACTGACGCGGCAATCGACGCCTTCCATAACAAGGGCGGCATTATCAGAGGGCGAGTGCCGATCATCAAGGGGCTTGCATCCATGGCGACGATCGGCACTGGCGGATCAGCTGGTCGTGAGGGACCGATCGCCCAGATCGGCGCCGGCTTCGGCTCCTTCATTGCGACCAAGCTGAAGCTGACAGCAGCGGATAGACGCATCCTCCTTCTGGCTGGAATGGCCGGCGGCATCGGGGCAACCTTCCGCGCGCCCTTGGGCGGTGCTCTCTTTGCTGTAGAAGTCCTGTATAAAAACCCGGAATTTGAGCATGAAGGGCTGATCCCGGCAATCATCTCCTCGATCACAGCCTTTTCGCTCTTCGGAGCAACGACTGGTTGGAAGCCCCTTCTGGAGACACCTCATTTCAGCTTTGAGCATCCGCGAGAACTGATTCTTTTTCTTCTGCTTGGTGTCTTCTGTGCCGGTCTAGGCAAAGTGTACGTCAAGTGCTTCTACGGCGCTCAAGACCTGTTTCGCAAGTGGGACTTTCCGGTCATGCTGAAGCCTGCAGTGGGCGGCTTCCTGCTCGGCCTGCTCGCCATGGTGGTTCCTCAGGTGCTCGGTTCAGGCTACGGCATGGTACAGGCCGCCATCTATGGCAAAGTGGCTCTCTGGGTCATGCTGGTTGTTGCCCTTGCCAAAATCATTGCGACCAGCCTGACGATTTCCTCCGGTGGCTCCGGTGGTGTCTTCGCCCCCAGCCTGGTGATCGGTGCCATGCTCGGCGGCGCGTTCGGCGCATCAGCAGAGCTGCTCTTTCCAGCTATGGTCCACGACCCGCGTGCCTACGTCCTGATCGGCATGGCCGGCTTCTTCTCCGCAGTCTCCAACACACCGATCGCCACCCTGATCATGGTCAGCGAGTTAACCGGAAACTACGGATTGCTCGCTCCTCTGATGTTGGTCTGCACCGTGGCAATGATCGTCTACCCACGCAATTCAATTTACCAGAAGCAGGTCAAAAGCCGGATTGACTCGCCGGTTCATCTGGGTGAATTTATCGTTGACGTTCTGGAAGGGTTCAGGGTTCGGGATCTGCAGGAACATGGACGAAAACCCACCCTGATTGCCGAAGGCTTGCCACTGCCAGAGATTCTCAAACTGATCGCCAATGCCGAGGGGGCTTACTATCCCGTGGTCGATGATGAGTTGCGAATGACCTCCATCTTTTCGGTCAATGACATCCGCCGCATTCTCACCGAGGATCTGCCCCCCAGCCTGGTCCTGGCCGGTGACATTGCCGTCACTCGTGTCATCACCACGACTCCCGATGAATCATTAACCGAAGTCATGCGGAAACTTTCCAGTCGCGGGCTTGAAGAGATCCCTGTGGTTGCTGAAGATGACCCGCAACAGGTACTCTACATGCTGACCCGCCGCGCCTTGCTGGCCCGTTACGCAACAGAGCTGGAAAAGAAAAAAGAGCATTATTCTTCAGATTGATGGGACCTTGATCGCAGCGGTAAAGATGGACGCCATTCAGAACTTGAACCTCACAACAATCGCAGCTCAACTCTCCGGTCACTCGCCACTCCTTCAAGAGCCCGGCCAACGCGGTCATGCCGCCGTCGCCATGCTTATCAAGGAGGGAGCTACCTCTCCGGAAGTTCTCTTTATCATTCGTGCCGAACATGAACGTGACCCCTGGTCCGGGAATATCGGCTTTCCTGGTGGCAGACTCAACGATACCAACGAAGCTCCACAGCAGGCAGCCATTCGTGAGACATTTGAAGAGCTCTCCGTGGACTTGCGGCCGGCGCGATATCTCGGTCGCCTCGACGATCTTTTTGGCGCCACCACGCCTGTTCTGGTATCCTGTTTTGTCTATCACGTGACAGAACCACTCACTCTGAATCCGAATCATGAAGTGGCTGCCACCTTCTGGACACCGCTCTCAAAATTATTGGAGAGTGAGCGTCACCAGCAGAGAAGCTTCTATTACCACAACAAGGAACGTAGCCACCCGGTAGTTGAGCTGTTTGAGTCTCAGCAACCTCTACTATGGGGAATAACCTACCGCCTGGTCCGCAGTTTTTTCGATGTTTGCGCAATTGATTTCGGATTTTCAGAAGCAGAAGAGCCTTGAGCCTCAATACTCAAAACTTGCCTCACAGCAATTCTGCGCTAAAATTCCGTTACCATCACCACGTGTTTTACAAGTCTCAACCTTGTCCCTGCCGAAAGAGAGGTCTGATGAACAATCGCCATTTTCGCAGAATCCCGTTTGAAGCAGAGGTCACCCTGAAAGCCGGCGAGGAAACCTGCACAGGGCAGCTGTTCGATGTTGCCCTCAAAGGAGCCATGGTTGGAACGGAGACTCCCCTGCCATTCGAACTCGGAGCAAAGTGTAGTCTCTGCATCGTTCTGCCGGGCACCCCGATCTCTCTCAATTTTCAAGCAGAACTTGTCCACCAGGAAGAGCTTTGTTATGGCTTCAAGTTCATCAGTGAAAACCTCGAAACTCTGACCCACCTGCGCAAGTTGATTGAACTCAACACCGGTGATGCAGAAGCGACACGTAGCGAATTAAGCGCCTGGCTTAGCAACTCATAAAGAAACCCCACCAGTACGCAAAAAGGCAGCCTTCACTCTGAAGGCTGCCTTTTATATTGAAACTATGCGAGGGGAGTTATCGTCGACTGAGCCAATCGACAAGGTTAACTGCCAGTTGCCGGTTTGCATTATCGAGGAAACGGTTCTGGAAAAGAGCATCATCGCCGATAACAACATAGCGACCCTCGCCTATCTCTCCTGCCACCATCACACCGAAGGGCTGAACGGCATCGTTGCTGGAAAATTTTCTGTCGCGGTCAAGGTCTACCCAGCTCTTCTCTCCCGTCTCCGCCAGAATAACTGAATGTGACGCGGTTCCACGTAAAGCCCACGCGCCATAGAGGGAAAAACTTTCCAGCCCGGCCGTCAGAGGGTGCTCTGTCAGAGAAGTGACCTTGAAATTCTGCGGGTTATCGCCAATCACATCACGATTCTCACGTAAAGTGCCGTTGGTATAATCGACCTCCAGGCGATGCAGCAGATCACGCACAGGTGGCGCAATATGCAACAGGACGGCGAGCCCTCCGCCAGTATGAATAAACTCAACAACAGCCTCTACCTCAGCGCCGCTTAACGGGCGGAAGGGGCCGGAGATCACTAGCACATCAACCGCGGCCAAAGAATCTTTGCTCAGCTCTTCGACTGAGCTGGTCACGACCGCACCCTGCTCCTGGTAGAGTGCCGCCAGTTCGGAAAGGTCAAGGGCTCCGCTCTTGCCGGTGAGAAACTGCTGCGCATGGCCTTCATCAAAGAGCACCGCCGGTGCAGCAAAGCAATAAGAAGTGTAAGGTGAGACAATCAGTGAACACAGGAAAAGGACTCGCAGAATAAAGTGCACGATAAAACCTCGAAATAAAGAAGGTTGAAGAGAGAGTTCAGTCCGAAATATCAGTTAACAGATAGTCTAACTTGAACTCCCTACAGAGTTCAACCCTTGATCCGGAGTAACTTTTTCGTCGTCATCAACGATCAGGCCATAGCAGTTTCCAACAGGAGGAGTGCCGCGAAGATCCCTGGACACACAAACATCAGCAACACCAGGACGGCCATGACGGCCATGACGGTTACAGGACACCAGGGCTTCAACACATTCCCAACCCAAAACACCGCTATTTCACGGCACAAGCTGCTAAAATAACCGTAAGCAATAAGAATGGCTTTCCGGTTAAGTGACATCATCATAATGATAACAATCAGAGAATCAGGGGCAACACGCCTCGATATCCACTCATGGAGCCCCTCCCCACAGAGAAGAAAAAGCAAGACCTGTTCCTCAAAATGTGTTATTGATATGCCCGATTTAATTTTATGCAAAAACGAACAATCAGAGGAGGTTTCAATCATGGGAATCATTGACGTGCAAAAGGCGATCAAGGGCTCCATCCAGACGGAAAAAGACGCCATGGATTACTACAAGTATGGCGCGGAGCGTATGGCTGAAGATAGAGCCCGGCAGACATTTGAGATTCTAGCTCGTGAAGAATATCAACATGCCGAATCTTTTTACAGAATCTACTCCGGCGATGACATTCCTTCCTTTCAGGAATTCATGAATGCACCACCAAACACAGAATCCTCATGGTGGAAGAACCTGCAAAGCTTGTTAGTCCAGGATTTTGACGAGCGCAAAGCGTTGGAATTGGCGATTGACCAGGAAGAAGCGTTGGAGAAGAAACTTCGCGAGATGGCTACCCAGATAGATGATCCTGACATTTCAAGGGTCTACCTGGCAAACGCCACATCAACTCATAACCACCTTGAGCTGGTTGAAGAAGACTACAAGGCCATGCTCGGTATGAGCGGCTGATTCTTCTCAAGCATACAGATATAAAAAGCAGAAAAGGTCGTTCTCAACTGAGAGCGGCCTTTTTGATTTCAAGGGCATCACACCCAACAAGGACAACGCAAACCATTTCTTAACGCTAAGGCGCAGAGGAAAGCCTGAAAGTTGGGCAAGGATTTATAGATCAAAAACAAAAAGCCCCGCGAGTTGCGGGGCTCATTTCGATTATTTGGTTTGTTCCTAGTTAAACATCTTGGCGCCGAGGTAGGCGAGTGCGGGCCAGGCAATCAGTACGGCCGAGACAAAAGCAAAGACTCCGAGGACGCCCATAACTGCGACGGTGTAACTGGCTTTTACATTACTGACGATATTGGCTGCGCTTTTCATGATGTTTCTCCTGGGTAAACTCTCTTTTCTGAGAGTGTTAATTGTTAAAGTCTGATACTAGCCGCCTGTTGGACTTACAATGAACTGGCTGCTAGTTAAAAAGCTTCGCGCCAATGTAAGCGAGAGCAGGCCAGGCGATCAATACAGCAGAGATAAAAGCGAAGATGCCGAGCATGGCAATAA
>JAAXQF010000399.1 GCA_012974435.1 Desulfuromonadales bacterium
GCCCAGTATCGCTCCGAAGGTGAGGGCGAGAAGGCTGATATCCTCGGCCAGATGGAGCGCGAGCTCAAGGAAATCAGCTCTGAGGCCTACCGTAAAGTCCTCGAAGTTCGTGGTGGTGCTGATGCTGAAGCTGCAGCGATTTACGCTGAGGCTTATAATCAGGACAAAGAGTTCTATACTTTCCTGAGGACTCTGGAATCTTATAAAAAGTCGATCCAGAAAAATGGCCGGTTGGTGATATCCACTGACTCGGATTATTATCGTTATCTGAAAGAAGCGAAGTAAGTATTTAACCTTGTTTGCTTGATAGATGATTAAGGGGACTGGCTCCGCAGGTGCCTGTCCCCTTTCTTTTAATGGAACCTTCATGGCCAAACCCTGGAAGACAATAGAGAGTATTGATACGGACGAAGGTGTCCTTGAACTGCGTCAGCGCGATGAGCGTGACTTTCTGATCACCGTTGGTGGCCAGGTGTTGATGAACAGCATGGCGAACCGCTCCGAAGTAGTTCTCGGCCAGCTCGGCTGCCAACATCTTAAAAGTCATGCTGCACCCCGGGTGTTGGTTGGCGGACTCGGTATGGGCTGTACTCTCAGAGCGGTCCTCGATTCGCTGCCTGCAACCGCAGAGGTCGTCGTTGCCGAGCTTAATCCAGTCGTCCTCGATTGGTGTCGGGGCCCCTTGGCCGGATTGACCGATGGCGCTGCCAGCGATCCGAGGGTCCGCGTCGAGATCGGAGACGTGGCTGACCTGGTTCGAAATACGGGCCGGAAAGGTGGTTTGGAAAAATTTGATGCCATCGTCTTTGACCTTTACAAGGGACCGCATTATCATACCCACAAGATCAAGGACCCCCTCTACGGCAGTCGTGCGATTGACAATGTGAAAGCTGCCTTGAATCCCGGCGGTCTGTTTTCCATCTGGGGCGAGAATTATGACGAGGGTTTCGACAAGCGTCTTTGTGCCGCTGGTTTTACCGTGAGCAACGAGCGCCCTGGGCGGGGAGGCTTTCGTCACGTGGTGTTCCTGGCGAAGCTGCCACTTTCCAGAACCAAACAATCGCTGACTCACAGGAAGAAGTAACCCGGAGTTATTGACAGAGCCTAGTTGGCAAAAGACTTTTACAGGAAAAGCAATGTCCTCCCGATCAACCCCTGATCTCCATTCCCCGCATCTTGCCCAGCTCGTAGAAGCTGGCGTTGGCCGCACTCTGTTTGATGCCCCGCTCGCGGATCATAACAGTTGGCAGATTGGTGGTCCTGCCGATCTCCTGATTGAACCTGAAACGATTGCGCAGGTTGCGCGTGTGGTTTCTTTTGCTCGTCTCCAAGACATCCCCCTGATGGTGATTGGTCAAGGCACGAACCTGCTCTTTGATGACTCCGGGCTGCGCGGTATTGTCCTGAAACTCGGCGAAAGGCTGTCCCGTGTTGAGATAATCGGTAACAGGATTATCGCTGAAGCCGGGGCCTGGGTTCCTGGCCTGGCACGCAAGGCGATGCTCGCCGGACTGGCGGGATTGGAACACACGATCGGCATCCCCGGAACACTCGGGGGGTTGGTCCTGATGAACGGCGGCAGTCAACGTAAAGGGATAGGCGAGAACGTGCGCCGGGTCTGGGTTGTTGATCAGGACGGCAAGCAGCTGGAGCTCAACCGGGACGAGTGTGCTTTTGCTTATCGCCGGAGTGCTCTGCAGGGTAGTGGTACCGTGGTGGTTAAGGCGGAACTGGAATGTGAACGACAGGAACCGCAGGGTATTCGTCGTCTTATGCTGGAAGATTTGCGCGAGCGGCGACGCAAGTTCCCACGCAAACAGCCGAACTGTGGCTCGGTTTTTCTCAGCACCAGTGAGATGCACGCCAGCGTCGGGCCTCCAGGCAAGGTGATTGAGGACGCCGGGCTGAAAGGGGCACGCATCGGCAAGGCTGAAGTCTCTCATCAACACGCCAATTTTATCGTCAATCTCGGGGGCGCTACATCAGAAGACGTCTTGAGCCTGATTGCACATGTCCGCAAGGTTGTGCATGAACGGATCGGCTTTGACCTGTGTTGTGAAGTACGCTACGTGAGCCCGTCCGGTGACATCATCCCTGCCCACCAAGCTGTGATCTGAAGGCAGTCCTTTTTGTCGGGCCCGTTTGTCTTGTTCGTGGAGAGCTTATGAATGATCGCGATGAGGTCATCCTTGAAACGGGAAATGTTCGGGTCCGTATCATGGTTCTCGCCGCCAATGAGGCGACGGCCTGGCACTTTCACTCTGAGGTGACGGATCGGATGCTTTGCCTGCAAGGCTCGATTGCCGTGGAGTATCAGGACCCTCGCGAGTCTGTTGCACTTGCTTGCGGAGAGCGTTGTGAGGTTGCGGTGACGCGTGTACACAGAGTTGTTAATATGTCACCAGAAACGGCAAAATACCTGCTGGTTCAAGGCGTGGGTCGTTATGATTTTAACGTTGCCGATTAGGGACTGTCCCCGCAGTTAAGGGGGCTGTCCCAGGTTTTAGAGTTTTGGTAAATATTCAGATATAGCTGTCAACTCGGGGACTGCCTCGTGGGATACCGGGACAGTCCCCTTCCTTCAGCGCAGTGGATCAAAAAGAGCGTCAAGACCGTTCAGTTTAAACTCATAGACAGCCTGCAACCTCCTGCCCACCTTGCCTTGCGGAAAACCTTTACTGGCAAACCAGACCAGATAATCTTCCGGCAGATCGATGATCAGCCGCCCTTCGTATTTGCCGAACGGCATGCGCGCTTTCACCAGCTCGAGCAGTTCAGTGTGATCAAAATCGGGGATCTCGTTCATAATGTTTTAAAGTGCCTCGATCAGGTCTGTCAGGTCGGCGAGGTTGTGAACCCGTTTCATCTTCGTGATCCGTTTCGAGAAGGCCGGGGTGTCAATGAAAGACAGGACATTTTTCACCTTGTCGAGGATCTGTCGTTCGCCGCAGAAAAGCTCACTGTAAAGTCTGAGCAGCTCCTTCAGGTAGCGATGCAGCATGGCAGCGGTTTCGGCTTCCGTTGGCTCCTCGGAGTTTTGCTTGCGCAAGCGTTCAAAGAGCAGAGGATCGGCAATCGCGCCCCGCCCGAGCATCAGCCCGGCGGCACCAGTCTCTTCAAGGATGCGCAACCCCTGCTCAGCCGTGCGGATATCACCATTAGCGATGACCGGTATGGATGTCTCACGCACCACTCGTCCCGTGATCGTGTGGTCTGCTGCTCCGGCGTACTTTTGCGTGACTGTGCGTGGGTGTATGATCAGAAAGTCGACATCGGCGGTAGTAATCAGAGGCAGTAGAGCAAAGATCTCCTCGGAGTCCTTATACCCCGCCCGCAACTTGATCGAGAAGGTGCCGGAAATGGCCTGGCGTAAAGCCGGCAGCATTTCGGCAAGAATCTCCGGATACTGCAGCATGGCGCCACCGCTTGCGCCACTGGCTGTTCGACCGTAAGGACAGCCCATATTCAGGTTGATATGCAGGGAACCGGCGGCTTCTGCGTGGTCGGCCGCCTTCACCAGGGCCTGGCTGTTATTGCCGACCAACTGTGCGACCAATGGCACGCTTCCAGTCGTGCTGACAGCTTCTTTCAGGTCGTTTTTGGAGAGACATTTACGGCCGACGCTGCTGACCCGCATGAACTCGGTGAAAACCACGTCAGGTCGAACCCAGTCTATAAACAGAGAGCGCGTCGCGCGGTTGGTCAGGCCCTGCAGTGGTGCCAGCATGAGTGGCTTTTGTTCAGGATCCCAGGGCAGCGCACGCAGGACGTGCTTTGTCTTCGGTAGAGGTTGTTCAACGGGCATCTTCGGGTCTCTTAATTCAGTGATTGTGTTTCGTTTGAGGGGAGAGTCGCTATGGCACTTTGATTCCTGCCGGCCTGTTTGGCTGCGTAGAGCGCTTTGTCTGCCATGGCAACCACCTGGGAAGGTGAGATGCTTTGATTGGGGATCACACTGGCGATGCCAGCGCTGACCGTCACGATTGACGATACCGGTGAATCTTCGTGTTCAAGTTCCAGTTCACGAATCCTCTGATGCAGGTTTTCCGCCAGTTCCACAGCCCCTTGCAGTTCGGTATGTGGCAGGATAGCGACAAACTCTTCCCCTCCGTAGCGGGCCAGTAGATCACCGGGTCGACAAAGGGCACTCTGTAGTGCCCATGCGACTTTCTGCAGGCAGACATCGCCCTCCAGGTGGCCGTAATGATCATTGTAATTTTTGAAGTGATCAATGTCGATCATGATCACGGAAAAAGGTTGCCGCTCACGCTGTTCTCTTAACCATTCACGGGAGAGAAATTCATTGAATGAGCGTCTATTGGCCAGGCCAGTCAAACTGTCGGTTGTGGAAAGTCTTTCCAGCTCCCGGTTCATCTCGGCAAGACGATTGTTAAGAACCAGCAGGTCCTCTTCACGAGCCTTGCGCTGATTCATCTCCGTTTTTAAACGCAGGGCTGAACGGATCCTGGCGAGGAGTTCGGTATGGCTTGGAGGCTTGGTGATGTAGTCTGTAGCGCCGGCTGTAAAGGCTGCTTCCAACCCGTCAAGATGGTCGGTACCACTGATAACAATAATCGGGATGTCACAGAAAAGCTCATGAGCAGAAATTTCCTGACAGGCGTCGATACCGCTTTTCCCGGGCAGGTTGATGTCGAGCAAGATCAGGTCGAGGTCGGTGCTGGTTGTCTCTGGGTCGTCGAAGCCGATGGTTTCGTACGCATCCTCAATAGACTCGCAGAGAAGCAGTTCTGTGTAACCGACTTCGTTGAGAAGATCGCTAATGAAGGTACGGGAAACCAGTGAATTGTCAACAATCAGAATACTCATCTTGCCACCATAAAGAGGGCCAACCTGTTTGCCTGTTTTAAAGAATAACGTAAAGATCAAAAAGTGAAAGGTTTCGGCATGGATAACTCTGTGACCGACCGCCTCTTGTGACTTCAATTATTCAAGGCGTCGAGTCCTTCCCAACGGGCATAGGTTTCAGCAAGCTCAGCTTCGAGTATTTCCAATCTTGCCGTGGTTTCAGCGACCTGTTTTCCGGCGGTGCGGTAAAAGTCGGGGTCAGCCATTTTTTCATGTAGTTCAGAGATTTCAGTCTCCAACTCGTCTATCTTTACAGGTAACTCTTCAAGTTCTTGCTTCTCTTTGAACGTCAGTTTACGGACGCGTTCTTTTTTTTGCTTCTCCTTGGCGACCTCAACCACTGGCAGCGGTTCTTCGGTCTCTTCCTTCTGTCGCAACCAGTCATCGTAGCCGCCGACGTACTCGTTTATCTGGTCGTTGTCTTCAAAGACGATTGTGCTGGTGACCACCCGATTTAAGAACGCCCGGTCATGACTGACTAGAAACAGGGTGCCTTTGAAGTCCGCGAGTAACTCCTCGAGCAGGTCGAGGGTTTCCAGATCCAGGTCATTGGTGGGCTCATCAAGCACCAGGACATTAGCTTCCCGGGTGAAAAGACGGGCGAGTAAAAGTCGGTTGCGTTCCCCACCGGAAAGAATGCGTACCGGGCTACGGATGCGGTCGGGTGAGAACAGAAAGTCTTGCAGATAACCGATGACATGCCGTGCTTTGCCGCCAACCACCACCGTGTCCTGTTCACCGGCGAGGTTCTGCTGTACCGTCAGTTCCGGATCGAGCTGCTCCCGCAGTTGATCAAAATAAATTGTCTGCAAGTTGGTGCCGAGTTTGACTTCACCCTGTTGCGGCTGCAATTCGCCCAAAATCAGCTTGAGCAGGGTGGTTTTGCCTACCCCGTTGGGTCCGATGATACCGATCCGGTCACCGCGAATGACGGTCGTTGAAAAGTCCTTCACCACGGGAGACTCACCATAGGCGAAAGAAAGCCCCTTTACTTTAGCGACCAGCTTTCCGCTGCGATCCGCTTCCTGTAGGTTGAGGTTAACGTTGCCGATACGTGCGCGTCGTTGGCTGCGTTCTTCTCGCATCTTCTTCAACTCGCGGACCCGCCCTTCATTACGGGTGCGTCGTGCCTTGATCCCTTTGCGTATCCAGACTTCCTCTTCCGCCAGCTTCTTGTCAAAGCGTGCGTTCTCCTGACTTTCTGCGTGCAGGTGCTCTTCTTTACGTAGCAGAAAAGTGTCGTAATCGCAGGCGAAGTCGTACAGGCGGCCACGGTCTATCTCGACGATGCGGGTTGCCAGGTTACGCAGAAAAGCCCGGTCGTGTGTGACAAAGACCAGGGTCAGGTTCTCGCGTTTGAGGAACCCTTCCAGCCAGGTAATCGATTCGATGTCCAGATGGTTGGTCGGTTCATCAAGTAACAGGATGTCGGGATTAACCGCCAGAGCCCGTCCGAGCAGAACCCGTCGCATCATCCCTCCCGAGAGCCCCTGCACTGGCAGGTCTGCTTCCAGCTTGAGGCGGGAGAGAACCTGTTCAATCTGCTGCTGCAGTGCCCAACCGTCACAATCCTCCAGCTCATGCTGAATCTCGGAGAGTTCATTGTGCAGCTCAGACTCTCCCTGCTCCATGCGCAGGCTGAGTTCGTGGTAGCGGTTCAGCAGCGTGCCAGCCTGGCCAAGGCCCCCGGCGATGGCTTCATAAATTGTCCCTCGCAGGTCGCGGGGAATGTCCTGCTCAAGGCGTGCGACACGTAGCCCCTGTTGAC
>JAAXQF010000535.1 GCA_012974435.1 Desulfuromonadales bacterium
CTGCCTGCGGCGACCGCCAATGGCACCAACCGGGTCGCCATCTTTTGCCAGAACATCTTTGCCATTGCCGGTTTCAAGCGCCAGGGAATTTTCCCCATCCGCCTCGCGCTGCTCTGCATTCCTCCTGCACTGATCGGCAGCTATATCGGTGCCAACCTGGCCATCACTGTCGATGAGATGGTCTTTCGGCGGTTGCTCGCCCTGGTGATGGTCGGGGTACTGGTCTTCATGGTCGTCGACCCCTTGAAACATGTACAGCAAGCGGAGAAACCGATGACTCCGGCGCGTCTGGCGTTACTGGTGGTCAGCTTTTTCGGCATCGGCGTGTACGGTGGTTTTGTCCAGGCCGGCGTCGGCTTCCTGATCATTACCGGTCTGCTGGTTCACGGTCTCGATCTGGTTCGCATCAATGCCGTCAAAGTTCTGGTTATCTTTGCCTTCACCGTGGTCGCCTTAGGTGTTTTTGTTGTGCACGGTCAGGTCGATTACGTGCTTGGCCTGTCTTTGGCGGTGGGTAATTCCGCAGGAGGCTGGTTCGCTTCGCACTTGGCCGTGAAAAAAGGTCATGAATGGATCAAGCGCTTTGTCATCGCCACCGTTTTAATTTTCGCCCTGAGATTACTGCTGCCTTAGGATTTGCCGTAGCAGATTCCGGGCCGGTGATGAACCTCCACTTTTTGCACACGGGAAGATATATGGTAATCTTAAGCCACTGATTTTTTTCTTTAATGTAATGGATTGATGCTATGCCCGAAGTCAACAAACCTGCCTCGCAAAAAAAGTCCGAAAACCTCACTGCACCCCATAAGCCGGTTATGGCTGAAGGCGGCGACACCATCGCGCGCCTTCTGGTTGAGCAAGGATTAATCACACCGGCCAAGCTGATCTACGCAAAGCGCATCAAGGCAAAGCTGGTCTCCGATCGTTCCCTGGTCGAAATCTTCAAAGAATTGGGTCTTCTGACCAACCAGCAGCTCAACGAAGTTCTCAAGCAGCAACGTCTGAATATTCTTATCGGTGATCTCCTGGTTGAGCTGGGCTTTATCCACCAGGGCGATCTGGACGCAGCCCTGGCGATCCAGCGGGAAAACAGGCAGCAGAAAATCGGCGATATCCTGGTTGAATACGGCTTTATCGACGAACACCGCCTGATGGAGATTCTGGCTTCCAAGCTCGGTTACCCCTTTGTTGAACCGGTTTTTGCCGAAATTGATCGCGAGTTGCTGGCCCAGGTTCCAGCCAAGATGTTTGCCCGGCACGCCTTTGTCCCCGTGGCACGGATTGACGGCCGTGCCGTTATCGCTTTTGTCGATCCCCTGGACCTCGAAGATCTTGAAGCCGTCGACAGGGTCTTCGGCCGGCAGATTCTTCCGGCCATCGGTACCCGTCAGGCGATCCGGGAAGTCATAGAGCTTTACCGCCGCGGGGCTCATCGCTCAGAGGCTGAGGAAGCAGATGACTCGACCATCATCGGCATCGTCAACAGCCTCCTTGATGACGCCATGCAGCAAGGTGTCAGCGATATTCACGTTGAGCCTATGAAAGACCGGCTGCGTGTTCGTTTCCGCCGCGACGGCGTACTCGGCGTGCATAAGGAGATGAGTCTGGATCTCGCCGCGCCGGTCGCCACACGTATGAAAGTCATGGCAGAGGCCGATATTGCCGAGCGCAGGCGTCACCAGGATGGCCGCATCCTCTACGAGAGCGCAGCAACCGGTATGACCCTGGACCTGCGCGTCTCCTTCTACATCACCGTGCATGGCGAAAAGATCGTGCTGCGCTTGATGAACAAGAAGGGCGAGCTGCTTGATATTGATGATATCGGTATGGCTCCGCGCATGTTGCGCCAGTTTCATGATGAAGGGCTTGCGTCACCGAGCGGCATCATCGTAGTCACCGGGCCAACCGGTGCCGGTAAGACCACTACCCTCTACAGTTGCGTTAACCACCTCAATGATCTTGAGTCCTGCATTATTACCGCAGAAGAGCCTGTTGAATACGTTCTCGACGGTATCACCCAGTGCTCGATTAACCCCAAGATCGGCGTCACTTTCACCGAAACTCTGCGTCACATCGTCCGCCAGGATCCCGATATTATCGTTATGGGTGAAATTCGCGACACTTTTTCGGCAGAGACGGCCATTCAGGCTTCACTGACCGGTCACAAGGTATTGACCACCTTTCACACCGAAGATGCCGTCGGTGGCCTGTTGCGGCTGTTGAATATGGGGATCGAAGCCTTCCTGATCGCGTCAACCATCAACTGCATGCTCGCCCAGCGTCTGCTGCGCAGGGTTTGTCCAAGCTGTACGGTTCCCTATAAGCCTACGCCTGATGAATACCGCCGGCTCGGTTACACCCATGGTGATCTGGCCGGAGCGGACCTGCAGATTGGCAGGGGCTGTACGGCCTGTCGTTTTACCGGCTACAATGGCAGGGTCGGCATCTTTGAGTTGCTGGTTCTCAACGATGAAGTCAAAGAAGCCGTTCTGGCCCGTAAAACAGTTCAGGAAATTCGCCGGATCAGCATCGAGACCTCCGGTCTGATCACCCTGATGGAAGACGGTATCGCCAAGGCCGCCCGCGGCAAGGTTTCTCTTCCTGAAGTCATGCGCCGTTTACCGCGTATTTTAAAGCCGCGCCCGTTACACGAACTGCGTCGCCTGCTGGGAGAATAGCTTTGGCCAATAAACCACTGACAGAAATTATCAAGGAGCTGGTCGAAGCCGACCGGGTGCATCTGCCTGTCCATCCTGACATCAGCCTGCACGTCAGCAAACTGCTGAGCGCTGAAACGTTCGACATTAAAGAGCTACGTTGGTTGATCGGTCGGGACCCAGGACTGCTCTGTAACCTCTTCCGTGCCGCCAATTCCTCCTTCTTTTCCGGACTGCACAAGACCCTCTCAATCGAAGAGGCGATCACCCGCCTGGGGCAGAACAAGACCCGCCAGGTCCTAGAGCAAGCCAGCAAGGAGAGCGTCAGCGCGACCAAGGGTAAGCTGCTGCTACATTACATGCCCAGACTTTGGCTGCATTCTCAGGCGTGCGCCGTCGGAGCCCGCTGGTTGTCGAATCGCTGCGGATATCAGAACCTCGCTGACCAGGCCTACCTGGCCGGGCTTCTGCACGATGTCGGCAAGCAGTTCCTGTTGGCGGCACTGGAGGAGATTGCCGTCAGCGGCCAGTTCAGCATGACGCTTTCGCGCAGATTGATCAACGAGGTGATTGAGACCATGCACGTAGAGCAGGGGATGCGCCTTTTCGAAGAATGGAATCTGCCTGAAATCTACAAAGAGGTTGTCACCGATCATCACGACCTTGAACTCGACACGCAGAATGTTGTGGTCACCCTGGTCCGCTTGGCAAATCTCGGTTGTCGCAAGTTGGGCCTCGGCCTGGAGAAATATCCGGAGCTTGTTCTGCCGACAACGGCAGAAGCACAATTTCTGGGGGTTGATGAAATTTCTCTGGCGGAATTCGAGATTGCCCTTGAGGATCAATTCCTCGGCGGGAAAGCAGCAGCTGTCTCTCAATAACAGTTAACGGGTGAAAGTTGGTCGAGACACTCTTTTGCTCAAGCATGTTTTTTGTTAAAATAGCTCATAACTCATTACACTTCAGCGAGGAACGAGTATGTCAAAATCTATCGGGCAAATTTTGAAACTTAAGGGGAGTGAGGTCTGGACCCTCGGCTCAAGCGCTACGGTTTACGAGGCCTTGGCCTTGATGGCGGAAAAAGGCGTCGGTGCACTGGTTATCATAGACGATAGCAAGGTGGTCGGTATTTTTACCGAACGTGATCATGCCCGCAAGGTTGATCTCGGCGGCCGCTGCTCACAGAAAGCCTTCGTTCATCAGGTTATGTCCACGGAGATCTGCTATGTCGCACCCGAGACTTCGGTCGACGAAGCCATGGCGATCATGACTGACAATCGCTGCCGTCATCTGCCGGTCATGGTGGCAGACGAGATGGTGGGTCTGGCTTCTATCGGCGACCTGGTCAAAGCCTCTCTCGACGAAAAAGATTTTGTTATCAATCAACTCAAAAAGTACATCAAGGGTGATCCTTGATCATCAATTGTTCACCCACACAGAACGTCGGCTTGCCTGTGCCTTTCCAGGGCACAACTCTGGTAAACTTTGACAACCTCAAGCATTGAACTCCTTAAAGCAGGACAACAGGATTCTAAGATGCCGTGGCTCTTAACCACCAATCGGAAGGCTCGGCCATGATCCAGATTAAAAAAGGGCTCGATCTACCGATAAGCGGCGCTCCGGAGATGCAGGTCGGAGAGCCGATGCCGGTTTCTCACGTTGCCTTGCTTGGCAGCGATTACCAGGACATGAAACCGACGCTACTGGTCGCCGAGGGTGATCAGGTCGTCCTTGGTCAACCGCTCTTCTCTGACAAAAAGAACCCCAAGGTTCTCTTCACCGCCCCTGCGTCCGGCAAAGTTGTCGCCATCAACCGTGGCGAACGCCGCATCTTTCTGTCTCTGGTTATCGAAATTTCCGGAGCAGAAGAAAAGACCTTCACAAAGATTGCGGCAGGCCGACTTGAACAGCTTTCTGCAGACGATGTTGAAGGTCAGCTGATCAACTCAGGCTTGTGGCCCTCGTTGCGCACCCGTCCCTACAGCAAAATTCCGACACCAGGAAGCCGTCCCCTAGCAATCTTTGTCACCGCTATCGACACCAATCCTTTATCGGCTGACCCACAGGTCGCAATTGCAGAGAAAGGGGCCGAGTTCGAGGCGGGCCTGAAAGCTCTTCGCCACCTGACGGAAGGAAAAGTCTACCTGTGTAAAAAACCGCAGGCGCAGATCCCGGCTCCGCAAGGAATCACTGTCAGTGAGTTTGCCGGTTGCCATCCCGCCGGTCTGGTTGGCACCCATATTCATTTTCTTGAACATGTTGATCAAGAGCGTTCGGTCTGGCACATCGGCTACCAGGATGTGATCGCCATCGGCCACCTTTTTCTCACAGGCAGGATCCTCACGGATAGAATTGTCGCTCTTTGCGGTCCTGCTGTTAAGAAGCCACGCCTCATCCGCACCCGTCTTGGAGCCTGTCTGTCGGAATTGACGTCCGGTCAGCTTAATGACACCGACAACCGGATCATTTCAGGCTCCGTTCTCAATGGTCGTGGCGCAATTCAAACCAGTGATTTCCTCGGTCGCTACCACAACCAGGTTTCTGTTTTGGAAGAAAATCGACAACGCGAATTATTGGGCTGGTGTCTACCGGGCTTTAAAAAATTCTCCGTTAAAAAGATTTTTGCCTCGTCCCTGCTGCCACGCCGGCCGTTGGCGCTGACGACAAGCACCCACGGCAGTCTGCGCGCCATGGTACCGACCGGCGCTTTTGAGAAGGTGATGCCCCTTAACGTCAAGACAACCTGGCTGCTACGCTCT
Source organism: Desulfuromonadales bacterium (assembly GCA_012974435.1). GTDB lineage: Bacteria > Desulfobacterota > Desulfuromonadia > Desulfuromonadales > BM103 > M0040. The sequence continues at coordinate 5,417 of JAAXQF010000535.1, forward strand.
CTGCTCACTCTGGATACCGATCTGGCGCAAGACCTCGGCTGCCTCGAACTGGACGAAGAGGATCTCGCCCTCTGCAGCTTTGTCTGCTCGGGAAAGATGAATTATGGACATCATTTGCGGCAAACCCTGCAGAAGATAGAGGAAGAGGGCTAATGAAAGTGTTGCGTGATTTTCTCGACAAGCTTCACCCTCACTTTACGGAGGGTGGCAAGTTCGAGCGACTCTATCCTCTATACGAAGCCGCCGACAGTTTCATTTACACGCCTGGCGAGGCGACAGACGGGGCACCGCATGTCAGAGACGCGATGGATTTGAAGAGGGTGATGATCACGGTAGTTTTCGCCCTTATCCCCTGCTTTTTCATGGCCATGTGGAACACCGGCTATCAGGCAAACAGCGTCATGCAATTCTCTGGTGGAAGTGTCGAAGGCTGGCGGGGGGTACTGCTCGGACTTCTCGGCTACGGAGGCAATCCGAACAGCCTTTTTGACAACCTGCTCCTCGGAGCCGCCTGGTTTGTTCCGATCTACCTGGTCACCAACATTGTCGGCGGTTTGTGGGAAGCCCTCTTCTGTCTCGTGCGCCGTCACGAATTGAATGAAGGCTTTCTGGTTACCGGTTCCCTCTTTCCGTTGATCTGCCCGCCGACCCTACCGCTCTGGCAGGTGGCGCTTGGTATCAGTTTCGGTGTTGTTATCGGCAAAGAGATCTTCGGCGGAACCGGTAAGAACTTTCTCAACCCGGCGCTCACCGGTCGCGCGTTCCTCTTTTTCGCCTACCCGGCACAAATCTCAGGCAACATGGTCTGGACCGCCGTCGATGGAGTGAGCGGAGCAACGGCTCTGAGTCACGCCGCCGAGGGAGGCCTGCAGGCTGTTATCGCTGTCACCAGCTGGTTCGATGCCTTTGTCGGAGCCATCCCTGGATCGATGGGGGAGACCTCCACCCTCGCCTGCCTCTTCGGTGCTGCGGTCCTGGTCCTTTCCGGCATCGGCTCCTGGCGCATCATGCTCTCCGGACTGATTGGCGCGGTGTGCCTGTCCACGCTTTTTGCCTTGGTCGGCAGCAGCAGCAACCCGATGTTTGAGCTCGGCCCCCTCTGGCACCTGGTTCTCGGTGGCTTTGCCTTCGGCCTGATTTTCATGGCCAGCGATCCCGTCTCCGGCTCCAGGACGGAAGAGGGGCAATGGGTCTATGGATTTCTTATCGGCACCATG
>JAAXQF010000541.1 GCA_012974435.1 Desulfuromonadales bacterium
GCTGCTGCAACGAAGGTCGGGAAAAAGTCCATCAGAGACATGACTCCATTGATCACCTGATTCGGTTTTACCTGACCGGGCCAGCGCATAACCATGGGCACGCGGAAGCCGCCCTCGGTAGACATGCCTTTTGAACCTTTAAACGGAGTCGTGCCACCGTCAGGCCAGGTGAAGACCTCGGTGCCGTTGTCGGTGGTTACAACGATGATGGTATTGTCGGCCTCGCCCATGTCCTCAAGCTCTTTCATGACCGAGCCAATGACGTCGTCGAACTGCGCCATGCCGGCCTCCTGTATGGACCAGCCGTTTTCCGGTGTCCGCAAAGCCTGGTACTTAGGTGAAAGGTGTGTGAACACATGCATACGGGTCGGGTTCAGCCAGACGAAGAAGGGCTTGTCCTCCTTCTGGGCCTTTTTCATGAAGTCGGTGGAAAACTTCAGGATATGATCATCCACGGTTTCCATGTCGTACTTGATGCCCTTGGTGGGATGCGGTGGCAGCGGGCCTGCGTCGACGATTTTCTGCTTGCCGATTTTGCCCCAGCGCGGCTGGACTGTCGGATCGTCCTTGTCAGTTGCCCAGGAGTGCACGATATTTCGCGGCCCGACCTTATCTTTCATCTCAGGCGGGTAATTCGGGTCGAACGGGTCCGACATTGCGTCGAGGTGATAGAGATAGCCGAAGAACTCGTCAAAACCGTGCAACGTGGGCAGGTACGGGTTCAGATCGCCCAGGTGGTTCTTGCCAAACTGCCCGGTGGCGTAGCCCATATCCTTGAGCGCTGCGGCGATCGTTGGCGCGGCATCGGGCATACCGATCGTCGCTCCAGCCTGGCCGACGGTCGCAAGCCCAGTGCGGATCGGCAACTCGCCCGTGACGAAAGCCGAACGACCGGCGGTGCAGCTCGCCTCGGCGTAAAAGTCGGTAAAAATTGCGCCTTCGGCTGCCAGCTTATCGATGTTGGGTGTGGTTCCCGCCATCAAGCCCCGGTGATAGGCACCGATATTCCACATGCCAATGTCGTCACCCATGATAACGACGATGTTCGGTTTGTCCGCAGCCAAGACTGTGCCGCCAAAGATCAGCAGCATCAGTAAAGCGAAACTTAAAGTTCTGAAAACCGGTTTTCCTTTCATTATTATTCTCCTTCTCTCAGGTTAGTTTGGTTTTTCTGCATTTCCATCCAAAGTGCAATGAAGAACGATGATTAAGACCCGCATTGCGCCTTGATCTCGGCTATTTTCTTGTCGATCATCTTGTTGTATTCACCACTTGCCACCTTGGCCTGGTCACCTTCAGTGCCGCTGGCAACGTTGACCACCAGTCTTATAGGTATAATTGCCTTGACGCCCGCAGCCGTCTGACTGCTGATATGGGTCTTCACTGCGTTCAGAGAACTAATCCAATTATTATTGCTGCTAATTTCATTGTTTTTCTCCTTAATATCTTAACTTTGCTTGCATTAGTCTTTATTCATACCGTCCCAGATCAAAAGGAACAAAACGACGCAGATAATACCTTATCAACATTGTCAGGTATTTCAACACCCCCCCCCTAAGATATTTGGCATTTTTCGTTTAATGGCTTGTTTACAGCCTTTTCTGAGGTACGCTTGCTAATATTCACTCTTCATCTAATGCTACTGTTGGAGATGATTGTGTCTGCCAAATTTGTGCACACACAATAAATTACGTTTTTTGTCTTCATCGCCCGTCGTAATGGCGGGGGGAGGTTCAAGCAGGCTTGTCATGTCAATCAACAAGGTCATCGCGTACGACGCCGGACAACTACAGGAATCTGTGGCAGACTCCGACTTCCATCACAACCAGTTGACCCCCGGCAAGCTCATAGCCGAACTCTGGAATCTGCAAAACCCAAGGACCAGCTTCTTTGCCGTTAAATACAACCAGGCATTGCGGGTATTCGGACGTACGCCGGGGGATGGTTATCCACTGGTTCTCTTTCCAGGCCGGACAACAGGCACAGGTCATATCAATAAACGGAGATTATCGGAGCGAAGCACTGCGATGTGGGCTCTGAACGGTGAAATCGACGCTCTGTTACCGGCCGGGTTTGAGTGCATCGTTCTCAAGGTGCCGGAGACCCTGCTTCACAAGGTGGCAGACGCAATGGATCTCCCAGGCAGAACTCTTGTCCCGGCAGAAGGACCGATGCGCGAGGGTAATCCTGAAAGGCTCAACAGTTTAATCAGGCGGACCAAGACGATCTTCGAAGCAGCAGACGCTTCTCGTGTTTCGGGTTCAACCGTTCTGTCGGAGGATGCGGAAGAGGATTTGATCGCCGGTTACCTGGACTGTCTTATTCAATCAACGAACACCACGCCAGTCGATCGCTGGCGGAAGCGTTATCAGGTTGCACGGAGGGCCGATGGATACCTTCGGGCCAATCTACATCGACCGGTGACGGTCGCAGAGGTGTGTCAGGAACTACAGGTGAGTCGTCGTCTGCTGCATTACGCGATGGTTGAGGTCTACCAACTCTCGCCGATTCAATACCACATCCGCCTTCGTCTCCAGCACGCACGGGGGATGCTCCTGAACCCACGGAATCGGTTAACAATTATGGAAATCGCCTTTCGTTCGGGTTTTGAGAACGCGGGATATTTTTCGATCTACTTCAAGGCGCTCTTCGGCGAAAGCCCCAGCACACAACGCAGAGAACATTCGTCTACCCTCTCATAGGCAACAAACCCCTCAGGCTTTAAAGCACATCTGTGTTCCCACCGAGATATCACGCACAATTTTCATCATAAGTACCCCTACATTGTGCTGAAGCGTTCAGAGTGGCAGAAATGCGAGATTTTTGTTGACCCTGATAAATAAGAATCGTTGCAAAATAAGCAGCGTTGAACTCAACCAAATCTTGCAGCGAGGTTCAGATCATGTTTGAATTACTTCGGTATGTATGTCCTATAAACCACGCCCATGGAACATGGAAGCGGGTGTGTCAGTGGCAGGGTATTTAGGAATCATCCACAATGGCCCATATGGTTACATAATAAACCGCTGACACAACTTATAAGACAGTCGGACTTTTGACGTTTCAACCTATTTTCTGCAAATTGCCGAGTGTGTCAATTGCTTGGTGTATGAGAATAATGAGGTGATAGCCACTACATGACATAGTCGTCTCCGACCGTTATGATTTCAAAAAAAGGTCTCCTTGTCCCTTCCCGTGTTATAGCTTGATCTTTCTCGAAAGCCCGTTAAATAACAAACAATCAAATCAATAATTCCAACCGTTTCCATTACAAGCCCCTAGATAGTAGGCAAAAATAACGATTGGCTCGCTTGTTGCTAATAATCAGGATTAAATTTCCGATAATAGCAAAACTGATTCGAGTCAGTGACTCAAAGCCACAGGCCCCAAGCCCCAAGCGGGCAGCAGGGCTACCGAAGAGTTAAAGGCATGATGGGTGTCTATGCGCTCGTTTTGGCATTTCTAAGATGGGCGTTTTTATTTTTAACCATACAGGGGGAAGTAACAGCAAGGATGAGCATCAAGAACTAAGGGGGATAATGGTTTTTATTCAATCTGTTCAGTTGGGGGGTTCTAATGCAGGAAAAGCTGTCAAAAGATAATCAACTTGTCATCGGTTCATACGAAATATTCAAACCCAGCCCAATCAGCATGTTTGTTGCATCAATAACCATAATCTTTGTTGCAGAAGCGCTGGTGATGCTGCTCATTTATCTTCTAAGACTTCCAGAAAGTTTCCTTATCGGTATTGTTGATGCCTTGCTTCTATCTTTGATTGTTATCCCAACCCTTTATTTTTTGCTCTTTAAACCAATGCGGGCGACGATCCTAAAGCTTGAAAAGTCTGAAGAAATCCAAAACCGTCTTGAAGAAATCGACAAACTTAGAAGCGATTTCATCTCTATTGCTTCTCACGAATTGTGTACACCTGTCACGGCGATTATGGGATACACCGAGTTGCTGCTCGACCATATAAAATCCGAGCCACATAAAGAGTATTTGGAAGTCATACATCGTAAAACACAGAGCATCGAGAGGCTTATCGACGATCTGGTGATTGTTGATCGTCTTGAGATGGGAGAGGACCTGAAAGTCATCCCCGAGGAAAAGAACCTTTTAACTACGGTCAATCATGTGTTCAAAGTTTACCAGATGCGTTTTCCCGACATACGGTTACATCTTGAACTCCCGGAAGAACCCTTGGTATTACTGTACGATGAAATTCGTATCAGGCAGGTTATCGACAACCTGCTCAGTAATGCCGTCAAATACACCAATAACATCCGCGATAGAATTGATGTATCGGTTGTCGACCAGGACTCCCAGGCTTTGGTCATCATCAAGGATGAGGGGATCGGTATGACTGAAGATGAACTCAGGCAGATCTACAAAAAGTTCTTTCGTGCCCAAACCGAGAAGTCTGCTGTTGGTGGGCTTGGCTTGGGGATGGCGATCGTTAAAAATATTGTCGAAAGTCACAAGGGTAAAGTGGACATTGTCAGCCAGAAGGGGGCTGGTACTACCGTTACTGTTGCTTTGCCAAAGTCAGCCAATCCCCAACCTCAAATTAAGTTGGCATGTAATTCTTGAATTGCACTCCGCTGGGACATAAAGGCGAGTGTGTCAGGGGCAGGGGTTCTGAGACTCAAACGAAATGGGGTGATTTTGACCAACTAGAGTTGCTGGAACAACTTATAGGACACCGGTCGTTTTGACCTTACCCTTCGATTGCCGTATTTTGGCAGTGTTTCATATTGCTGGGTTTCTGAGAATCAAAGGGGGAGAGGTGACAAACACTAAGAAGCACCCAACTACCAAGTGGACACCAGCAATTGAGTTAGGGAACCTGTTCAAAACAGTAGCCCGAGATCATCAAACCTTTAATTTTGCAGCCATTTTTGCATCATCGTTAGGGCCTCATCATACGTGCCCGTTATGGCAACAATTTCACCACAGACGATTAAGCCGGCAATACAAATCAAGTCAGAGTTTTTCTTGAGATCTACAGGCTTGATCAAGTAGAATCTTGATTCTTTGAAGTTTTTCTCTATCTTTGAAACAATAAGCATAGCTAACAAACGATCCTGTCATTTATGTTTTTTCGATAAACGCATTTCCCACAGGGAAGCCGCCGTTTCTTCGCCGGATATCGGCAAGGATGAATTCGGCGATCATCTCTCGGTTAGAACGCGTATCCTTTGGACGAATTTTCCAGCGAAAGTCCGACCCAGCTTTTTCTCTGATCCACGCTTCAAACTCTTCCCAAGATCCGTCTAGGTAAACTTCCATATTTATTGTCCTAGCCGTGTTCATTTACTGTTTATCTCCTGTTGATAAGTTCTCCCCGCAAGCGGAGCAATACTCGTTTCTTGCTTGACGGTTAATTGCATGTTCTTCCGCAGTACACCTTTTGATACGAATCCTTTCGTTCACAAGGCGGCCACACATAGAGCAGAAACGAACGGGAGGGTTGAAGCGACCGTGATTGGTGTTAAGGCACTGAATTTTCTGCATCATCGAGTTCTCTCCAATCCATCCATGCTACCCGTCATGGGACGTTTCTTTGACAGCACAGATTAGCAGGTGTAGTATGCTTTTCCAAGAGATTAAAAAGCGGGACGCGCTCCCGGAAACACTTTGAACTTTTGTAGTGATGTTATGACTGATTCTGACAAACTAACCCCCGGAGCCATACTTAAGACTCGTCGTTTAGAACTTGGTATTTCAATAGCGGATATCGCATCAAAAACAATGATCAGACGTGCCTATCTTGAGGACTTGGAGGCAGATCGTTTCGATGCTTTCCCTGGAGAAGTCTATCTTAAAGGTTTTATGCGAACTTATGCCGAGACGCTAGGGTTGGAAGCCGAGACGGTGTTGAGCAGGCGCCAGGAGTTATTCCCCCCGACGCGATTTGAAACAGGGGAAATACTCTCTTCTGGCAGTCAACCAGACCATGAATCGACTCATCCCAGGCAGGGAAAGGCTAGGCTTTATGCTGCAATAGGGACAGGGGCGACAATGTTGGCTGTCGCTTTGCTCCTGTTCAACTATTTCGGCATAGGGTAGACAAAAGTTGTCATTGCCGTTGCAAACGAGCAAAATAATCCCCTCAAAATGAATCAAGGCCAAAAGTGACGAGACAGATTCCACGTATTTTTATAGCCTTGTTGGCACTTGTGATCGCCCTTTCATTCAATTTCCTGTGGCTTTATCTCCACGGCCCCCATAATGGGAAATTGCTACTGGCGATAAATATCCTTTTCCTGGCACTGATTTTAGGGCTAAACAAACATGAACTCACCTCAAAGTCCGGTGAAAGCCATGAAGTAGAACCAGATTTTGGCGTTCAGGATAGGTTAACAAAACTTCTGTCCAACGAGCAGAAAAACCAAGATGATAATTAATTCAGAGTAAAGCCCAATTTGCTGAAAGAGATTTTCAGAGAAAGACCCCTTTATGATAAGCAAAAAAGCAGCAAAAAAGAAAATAGCAACGGAAATAAAAAAAGCAAAGGTTGAGAGACTTGTTGTGACGGCAATTGGGAGGATTACGGGCATCAATCCTGGTAACATCCTTTTGCTGCATCGCTTCGAAAGTGACCTTTGCATGGGATTTGCCGAG
>JAAXQF010000545.1 GCA_012974435.1 Desulfuromonadales bacterium
CGGCAGGCCTCTGTACCCTTTGTCACGGTACCGATATCGATACCATGAATAAAAACCTTGACGGTGGTAGTCTCTGGGTCGGTACCGGCAACGGTCACAGTAACTCGGCTCTCGGTGGCACCGCTAAAGTTGCAACCACAACCAATATCTTCGGTGCTGGCTACGGAAGACCAGCTGGTTTCCGTCCAGCGGAAAGTACTGAATCCACCTCTGATATTATGACTATGGGTATGCAGGTGATTCTTGAAGATCAAGAAGGTACCGGTAAAGCGGCGGTTTCATATGGTTACGGTTACCGTGGCACTGAGACTAACGCAGGTTGGGCTCCGGCGATTACTAAAACTCAAGCTTTCAATGATTACACTTGGGGTGCTTCTGTTGATCAAGGTACAACTGATGTTGGTTACCACGCCTTTACCTGCTCGAAGTGCCACAACCCGCACGCATCGCGTCTGCCGAAGTTGCTGATCACCAACTGCCTCGATACCCGGCATAACACCTGGCAGTCAGGTGCTAATGGTGCTGTTGGTCAGATACAGGATACCTGGGCAGGCGGTTCTGGCTTAAACGACGATACGAATGAAATGGCGGCAAATTGGAACACCGCGCAGAACTGTCATCGTTACGACTCTGTCAATAATGTCGGCGGCTGGAATAAGGTTACACCTTGGTAATACTAGGACACGATAAATCTCCAAACAAAGGAGGATCCAATGAAAAAGTACATGAAGCCTAAGGTGGTAGGGAGCAGTAACATACATCCCTGCTAATGGCGAAATCGCTTGAGTCTTTACAGACACAAAAAGCCCCGTAGATCTCTACGGGGCTTTTTGTGTTTCTGACTGTTGAATTAAGGCCGCAATTTTAACAAGGAAATTGTGGAATTACCTTTCAGTTATTAGTGTCAATAAGACAAATTGAAGCAGATTGTACAATTTGTCTTCTGGAAGTTATATGGCACTCATGGTGGAATTGTTTGCCCCTACCGCTACTGGATCAGGAGGGGCATCAGGGAAGAACGGGGTGGTAGCGCTTTTGTGTTTTGTCTATTTGAAAAGAAAAATCTAAGTCAAAACCTCGGGTTGCACACCGACTGTTTCAGAAAAGCAATTGATTTTCTCTCTTTGCTTGTATGCAAGAGAGTAGGAAAGAAATACACCTAAACTATTAATCTGCAGTACAAGATCCCTTCCGCCGGATAGTGTAACGTCGATAGGGCGATAAAGCGCATCGATCAAACAATATCCCTACCATTTCGCCGTCAATCCATTCGACATTAGCTACGCGTTTACTGACGGTATATTAGTATCAATCAAAAGTTGGAATAGGTATAAGCGGACAGAATCAAGCCAGTACATTGTCTGGAGTTGGTTGAACTCAGACTGACATTGACCAATTGTTGCTTTGCGATGATATGACTTCAGCAACGCAGTCATGCTCGGAGCATTTATGTGTTTTACGCTATATCATACACTATGATGGATTGGGGGGTATTTGAGCTTTCCGCATTCGGGCGGATGTCGTAAGTCAGAAAAGACGAAATGATTCTGTCCATGGTTATTTGAGATTGAACAAATGTAAAAAGAAATTCGCATTATCCGCAAATGTTTCTGTTTCCACAAATACTGACATAACAGTAAAGAAAAACAGAACCCAAAGAGTTGAAAAAACTCGCGGAGCACCTGTCAGGAAATGGTGTCCTATACGTTTATGTATCGATTGCGAGATAAAAATCGCATTGCCAAGAACGAAGGAGTAGAAAAGATATGACTGATATTGCCAGATAGCTGCGAAGAAACCGTGATTGATGGTAAAAGAGATGTCGAGCATGAAGTGGAACAGAAAGTTGCCGAAGAACGCCGCCGACATGGTGGCAAAGTAGAGCCGCAGGTTTGGGTACTTCTTGAAGTAGCGCGTGAACGCCGGGTAGAAGAAGAATTCAACCAACAGTTCCTTAAAGTAGTAGAACAGGCGGTTATAGAACTCAGCAATACTGATCGAGCTGAGCGGACGGTAGCAGTTTCTCAGGACGTTATAGCCGCAGATGCGGATGATGGCCACGAAGGTGTGCGTGATGATGCAGAGATTGAGAACAGTGAAGTAAAAATGAAGTATGAGGGCTGCCCAGGCCTGAGAAGTGCTTAGGGGACTGTTCATCAATGTCGCCGTGAAGGCGCGCTGGTATTCCGAAAGACCCAGGTTAGATATGGCGGTTTCCGTTCCCCAGAGAAGCTGCTCTTTCAGGAGCAGGAGCAGGTTTCCGTCGGTCAGCCGCAAAGAAAGAAGTCCGTGACTCTCCGTGACCCAACCATAAACGAGCAAATGCAGTGAGCTGGCAAACAGGTTGAGGTAGCATGCCCAGATCAGCAGTTTCAATCCAGATAGCTGGGTGCGCGCCAGGGTCTCGGGATTGTCAGCTTCCGTTTGCTTCAGATAGGCGGCACCTTTGCCGTATGGGATAACTTCGATGGAACTCCAGAATGGGAGATAATGGCCGATTTGGAGCAGAAACGGAGGCTGCTTGGGCGCTTTTGCCAGGCGCAGCGAATAACAGAGAAACCAGAAATAGCGGCTCAGGATCACCAGAAACACCCAGCCGGAAGCGACGATTAGCGGCTCAGGATCACCAGAAACACCCAGCCGGAAGCGACGATGTACTCAGGCAGCGGGAGATACGACAGTACAACTAACAGCGCAAGAAAGACGCAGATCAACGTTAGAATCGGGCGGCGGAGATAGAAGCCGGTATTGCGTTTGCGCGATGCGGCTGTCCAGCCCCAGCAGAACAGAAGAACGGCAGCTGCACAGAAAAACTTGGAAATGAGTGATTCCGGTGCGGTGCTGGTGAGAAATGTCGGGAGTTCCTTGGTAATTGCTTGCCAGTGAAACGGGGTAAAGCCGATCGCCAGGTAGCCGAGTGAGGCGATGACAAGGATGTAGCGCCGCTGGCGCGGCATAAGCACCATGGCCGCAACAAACAGTGCGGCAATTGGGATATGCCCATAGCCGGTAAAAAAAAGCAGAATAGTAAAAATCAGGAGAAGGCTGAATTTCCCGAGAATTGACTGGGTGAAATCGACACACCAGCGCGAGCGGTCGAATCGTGGCACGAGTGTGAATGCAGAAAGGTTCATGGTTAACCTGAAGTTTTGGCAGTGGACGATGTGAGTTGTTGCCTGATTGCAAGGCGGTCGATTTTGCCGCTTGCGTTACGGGGAAGATTATCCATGGCAACAACCCGTTTGGGAACCTTGTATGCTGGCAACTGCTTACGTAACTGGTTGCGCAGTTCGCCAACGTCTGCCTGCGCTGGGCTGACAATGCCGATAATCTCTTGAGACCAGGGGGTGTCTCCCTCGATGATGACAACAACCGCATTGTCACAGTCGCTTACTTCTCGCAGGTAACATTCAATTTCATCGAGTTCGATGCGTTGACCACGCAGCTTGATCTGATTGTCGACCCGCCCGAGAAAGTGATAACGGTCATCAGCGTCGCATCGGGCCAGATCTCCGGTTAAATACCAGCGTGTTTCTCCATGTTGCGGGTGTACCAACTCTGGGTAGCGTGAGGCGGTCAGTTGGGCGTTGCGCCAGTAACCAGGCGTAACCTGGGGGCCGGAAAGGGCCAGTTCACCAACTTCACCGGTTGGAAGAAAGTCTCCGCGCTCATTGACAATAGCCGCGAATTGGCCGGGGAACGGCTTGCCGATGGCGATGATGCCACGGTCCTGGGTGACCTCGAGTGTGGTCGTGCATTCTTGTCGTAGGCAGGCCACGGTGACTTCGGTGGGGCCGTAAAGGTTGTCAATCCGACTGTGGGGGGCGGCCTGTTTCCAGGCCAGAACGGTGCTTTCCGGCAGGGCTTCACCACAAAACAGCGACCACCTCAGGCTTGGGAAGGAGTTCGGTTTAAGCATCTTCATTTGTGACAACATGCCGGCGACGGAGGGGACGGCAATACAGATGCTGAGTTTTTGAGTGCGGATAAAGTGTGCGGGAAATGTCATCTGCCGGTCAGGGACAACGTGCAGTGAGGCGCCGGAGAGAAGAGTCGTGAAAATATCTAAAATCGATAAATCGAAGGTCAGTTCATGAGCCTGCGAAACACGGTCCTCAGGAGTAAACCGGTATCGATCCTGACAGACATTAAGCAGGTGCCGCAGGTTGGATATGCTGACGGCGATCCCTTTTGGGGTACCGGTGGTGCCAGATGTGAACATCTGGTAAGCGGTGTCATCTTCATGCTGAGGCGCAGGGGTGCGCATTTTAGGCAGCGAGGAGAATATGCTGGCATTGTCTACGCTGACGCTGCACACCGAAGGGTCGGTTACAAAGGGGGCCAGTACCGGTAGGCCCTCGGGGGCGATTTCATCGAGTAAGGCAAGCCCGGCGGAATCGACGATCAGACCGTCGAGTTCGGCATGCGAGACGATGGTGGCGAGATAACTGGCTGGTAAGCGAGCATTGAGTGGGAGGTAGGCTCCGCTGGCCCAATTTACCCCGAGAATCGAGGCGTAGGCTGTCAGGCTGCGTGATGTCAGAATCCCAATACGTGGGTTACGTTGGGGAACCATGCGTTGACACCAGGTGGCGATGCGCTGGGCATGACAACCGAGTTCTGCGTAGCTGTAAACTCGATTGTCGATCCACAAGGCGTCGGCATCTGGCTGTGAAGAGATGCAGCGGGCAAAGGGTTCGAGCAGATGCGCGATCATCGGGCTTCGAGCTCGAGCTGGGCGCGCAGCGCGTTGCGATCTATCTTGCCGTTAGCGTTACGGGGCAATGCCGGTAGAAAGCGGAACTTGGCCGGTATCATGTAGTTCGGCATCTGTGAGGAGAGTGTACGCCGCAGGCTGGGATTATCGATCTCACTGCCGCCGATAAAAGCTAACAGGCCTTGAGTCACTCCATGTTCTACGGGCCAGGCAAATACGGCGACCTCGCTGGATTTGGTCGCGGCGCGAATGTGGTGCTCGACCTCTTCAAGTTCAATGCGCAGGCTGCGTAGCTTGATCTGGTTGTCACGCCGGCCAAGAAAGTGAAAGCTGCCGCCAGTATCACGTTTGCCGATGTCTCCGGTAAGGTACCAGCGAGTTTGACCGAGCTGCGGGTGTTCGAGGGTCGGAAAGGCTTGCTCGGTGAGCTGTGGGGCGCGCCAGTAGCCGGGGGTGACGATTGGACCACTGATGGCGATCTCCCCGATTTCTCCGGCGGGGAGAAAATTGTTCTGCGTGTCGACGATCTCGACGTGGCAACAGCTATAAGGAGTTCCGATGGCCATGTAGCCGCGCTGTGGAGTCAGGCATGCGGAAGTCCGTGTGTAGGGTTGGCCTGTGCACCCCCCCGTGGCTTCCGTGGGGCCGTAGACGTTTTCGATCAGAGATTGAGGGGCCGCGGTTTGCCAGGTTTCAGCGGCCACTTCCAACAGCGACTCGCCTATAAACAGTGAAAGTTTGAGCGTGGGGAGCGATTCGGCACGGAGCTGACGCATCTGGTCCAACAGGCTGATCGCTACTGGCCCTGAATACCACACGCTGAGCTTTTGGGCGCGGATAAAGTGGGCAGGTGCGAGCATTTGTGGCGCAGGGACCACGTGAACGGAGGCTCCTACCTTCCAGGCGCTGAACAGGTCAAATATCGAAGGGTCCCAGGTTAATTCGTTGTACTGAGAGAATCGGTCCTCAGGGGTCAGCTGGTAGCGTTCTTGAGTAGCATTAAGAAAGTGGGCAACATTGCCAACCGTCGCAGCAACCCCCTTAGGGGTTCCAGTACTGCCGGAAGTAAACATGAGGTAAGCCGTTTGTTCGAGACTGACCGCAACTGGGGCGGAGAGCGGCCTGACGGCAGCAAGGTCGTTGGTGGTGAAGCTGCTACCCTTGCCGATGGGGGTGTGCGGTTTGACCGGGCAGAAAATGTCGCGCGAAAGATCGTCCAGCAACTCTGAGCCTGGCTGGTTTGCAAGGATACACACAACCTCAGAGCGTTCAATGATGGTACGAAGGTAGGTTTGTGGGAGTTTGGGGTTCAGGGGCACATAGGCATTCCCTGACCAGAGGACAGCCAGAAGGCTGACATAGGCCTCGAGGCTCCGGTTGGCCATGATGCCTATATTGAGCCCGCCCTCAGGGAAGCGGGCGCTGAGGCGGCCCGCAACTGTTGTTACCTGCTCCGCCAGTTCTGCGTAGCTCCATGAGCGTCCGTCAACCCACAGGGCCAAGTTGTCAGGCTGACTGAGTGCATGCCGATAGAAATCGAAAGACAGGTTGTTTTGTGGGGCGATTTCGTGCTGAAGTTTTGTCATCGGCCTATCCTCTGCTCGTGGAGATTAACCATGGTCACTGGATAGGTTGGTCGCTGGCTGGTTTTCCCGAATGAATTCAACGATTTGATCAATAGTGTCGAAAGTTGTTTGATCAAAATACAAATCTGACAGGTCAATGCTGTATTGTTGTTCGAGAAATACCACAATCTGGACAACCGCAAGCGAGTCGAGAAAGCCACTGAGGATCAGCGAGGCGTCATCGTTGATAGTTTCGGTGTGGCCATGTTCGGCCAGCCGCTGGCTTACAAAATCTCTGATGGTCAGACGGATACTCATCGATTTATTCCGGTGCCAGGGTCATTTGCCGCAGGGTGGCAGGTACGCCTGGATAGTATGTAGTGGACCAGGGCAGGGTCTGTAGCCTTGATGCAATGGCACTGGCCTCTTCTTTCTGGCCGTTTTGTCCAAGTGCCTGAGCAAGACTCAGGGCAATGAAACCGTTATCCGCAAAGGTCTCGGCGGCGAGACGCAGCATGCGTAACGACTGCTTTGGTAACTTTTTTTCCGTCGCCACACTAGCCAGTTCCAGGTACTCCAGGCCATAGGTCTGGTCGAGCGCTACCGCCTGTGCCAGATAGTTGAGGGCCTGGTCGCCCGCCTTTTGCTCGCGGGAGTTCTGGTAGAGTCCGTACTTCACCGAAGGATCGTTCGGAGTTTCCTGTTCCATTTGGAGGTATAGCTTTTTGATCTCATCGGTCTGGAAAAAGTTGGGCAAGTAGAGTGCCTTGCGCCGACGATCCCAGTTGGGTGGGAGTTCGGCGTCAATCAGGGCTGGCTGAGCCATGAGACTGACCAGATTCTGTCCGATGAAGCGTGAGGCGAGGGGCAGGTCGCCGGTAAGGTTAGAATAGGAAATAGTTACCGCCAAAGCTTGGGGAGACGCTGCCTTAAGCATATAAAGAGTATCTTTTATGAGTGTATAGAGGGGGGTCTTGATCTCCCCCTTGTAGAGCGAGGGGAAAAAGCTCAAATCAAAATGAACAACAACGGGATCTTCGATGGCCTGCACGGCATCTGGGTGGATGGCCTTAAAGGGGATCCCGCGGGCATGCCCCTGGATGATCCCGCCGTTAAGATTGAGAGTGGCGGCTTCATCGGGGTGGAGCAGGCCCGAGGTCTTCATTTGATCCTTGAATTGTTTCAGCCCAATTTTTTCCATATCCACAGTCGAGGGGTAAACCCAATAGATCGATGAAAACAGTCCCGCACCCAAGGCGGCACTCAGGGCCATATCTGGTTGAATGAGGATGTCCGGGGCGCTGAAGTTGGTGCGCTTGATGATCTCTGCATCGGGACTGCTGGTGAGCAGGGTATTGATCTCATTTCTCAGCACCTCAGGCGTTGGACTCAGAAACGGATTGTTGGAGATCAGTAACAGGGCGGGGTGCTGTTGTCGAAACTGGCGCCAGACCGGAAGGGCTTGAGTCGGATATTCAACCAGTTTTGCTTTGACGGCTTCTTCAAACAGGCGGGTCGTTACTGCCGCTGGTGCTACCGCGCTGCTAATAGGCGCCGTTTTTACCTGGGACGGCACTGTTGTTTCCTCGCGGCGATTTTCGCAGCCGGACAACAGTATGATGGGCAGAATGCAGCCCAGAAGAAATCGATTCATAGATCCTCCAAAAGACGGGATCACCTCCGCCTCAACTTGATTGGTTTTGAAATTCGGTATAATACACGATTCGACAGGCGCTGAAAAGACTGCTGGAGGTAGCCAGGCCGGACGGCAGATCGGATGGCGGAAAATAACAGGTAAGGGAGGCGCTTCTTGCGGGCGATTTGAGTGCTTTTTGGCAAGCAAGGGGTGCCCTGGATTCTCCTGAGGCTCAGGCTATCAGCAAAGATGACGAGCCTGGTCCTATTCGTGGTACTCCAGCACCCAGTTGACCTCACAGTTATCGACGTCCTCAGTTTTCCATTTGATGGCATAGATAAGCATGTTGCGTCCAATGGCTTCGCCTGGGTATCTCTTTCCTGCAGCCTCCCAATCGAAAATGGTCGGCCCTGAATTATTGCTGGAGTAGAGGTTGTTGAAGGCTTCGCAAATCTCATCCCTAAGCCCCCACAAGACTATTGCAGAGTCCGGGTTCCGACTCGCGTCCATATTGTCGTACCTGGGGGCGTATCTGTAGCCTTCCGGGTTTGGTTTGCCAAAGATAGATGAGTGGGGCTGTGGAAAGCGCTTGATGTAACCTCCCGAAATCAATTCTTCTTTTGGCGCAAGGTAACGGCCGGCAGGAAGGCTGCCATGATCTGTTTCGTATTCCTCGGAGGCTTCGTATATGGATTGCATCTGTTTGTGAACCCGCTTGGCGTGCCCCTCGGTCGACAAAAAAGCTGCCGGCATGCAGCCTGATGTCAGGCTTGAGACTGCAAGCAGCAATAGTCCGATCAATCCTGTTCGTAAGTCGGCCATTTCAATAAACCCTTTCACGTTCTCTAAGGCTTTTCAAAGCGTTTTGATTTTTTTACGCCGTTTGAAAAATTTAGCGACAATCTTTGTTGAAGTTATAACACAGACCGTCTCATTATGAGGCGTTTTGTTGGCAGGGGAGGCAGGTTTGAAGATTCTACACCTGTTTGGTGGGTGAAGTGACCGCCGACATCTGGCGCGATGAGAGTCCGCCGTCGTCCTCGGGCTGGACAGGGGAAATCTGGCTTGAACTGGTGTCGTTCTTTTCGACCTCAAGCGCCTTGCGTAGGAAGCTTTGCGCCTCGGTCGCGCGCCCGGCCTTGACAAAGTCGTTGCCCAATTCGCGCAGGGAGATGGCGATGGTGCGTTGATCTTTGCCCATGTTGGTGAGCGGCAGAACCATCCGCTTACGCGCATCCAGCAGGGCATTGCCCAGATTGTCGCGGGCCGAATACTCGAGGATCGGCAGATCGTCGCTGTTAATACGTGCGCCCCGGCTGAACTTGCGTAATGATTTGTCGCCGAGCAGGTAGTGGTTGGCGATCAGGTCACCGGGGGTTTCAATGCCTATGGCGCTGAGGGTCTCCTTGACGCCGACGCTGGCCATGCGCTGCTGTAGTCTCAGGTAGTCGAATTTGAGTTCTTCCTGGCTGCCGAGGATAATCAGATCGGAACCGGTTCTGAAGGTCAGGGTCTGTGGGAAAATCTGGAGCAGGGTATTGGTGGCGATGCGCAGGTTCTCGGGGGTAATGTCGTAGATACCGATCCACTGGGCAAACAGTCCGCCCTGTTTCAGGCGGCTGGCGACCAGTTGATAGAATTCGCTGGTAAAGAGGTTGGAGTTACCCGTTTGCCAGGGGTTGGAGGGTTCGGAGACGATCACATCGTATTGGGCTTGTTGGGTTAGCAGCAGATTACGTCCGTCACGCACCAGCAGCGAAACCTTGGGGTCGTCGAGGGCGTTATGGTTGGCTTCGGTAAAATAGTCGGAGGCTTCTACCACCTCTGGTGAAATTTCGACGCACTTGATGCTGCGGGTCGGGTGACTGCTCATGCCGCGCAGGGTAATTCCGGTTCCCAAGCCGATTACTAAGACATCCTCGGGGGCGGGATGCATCAGCATCGGCAGCTGGCC
>JAAXQF010000548.1 GCA_012974435.1 Desulfuromonadales bacterium
CTTATGTTGTCGCCCGTACTCTTGGCAAGTGGTTGGGGGCGGCCATTGGTGCCCGCCTTGGTGCTTTTGGCCCGAACGAAAAGGCTTATGTCGGCCTGACCTTGATGGCTCAGGCTGGCGTCGCTATCGGCCTTGCCAGTCAGTTAGCTCATAGTTGGCCGGTTGGCGGCAAACTCCTAGAAACGAATGTGCTTGGTTCCGCGGTGGTATTTGAACTGATCGGGCCACTTGCGGTGCGGCACGGCTTGGTGCGTTCCGGCGAGGTGCCGATCCTGGCTCTTTTGCAGAAGAGGGCGCCGGTGAGTGCTTTGGAGGGGATGCATAATGTAGTGCATCATTTTCGTAGTTCTCTGGGTGTGCCGGTCGGTCACAGACTGGAAGATCCCGGCGATATTCTGGTCAAGCACATTATGCGGCAGAATGTGGAAACCGTGCAGCACAGCACTCCTTACTATGCGTTGCTCAAACATATCGCTCACAGCCGCTACGACCGCTTCCCAGTGGTCGATGATCATGATCGTTTTATCGGTGTGATCGATTACACGGAAATTCGGAACCTGCTCTTTGAGCCGGCGTTGGTACCTTTGGTGGTCGCCGGAGACTTGACTGCTACCGCTGAATATTGCTTGACTCCGGATCAACCTCTGCGTGAAGCCTTGAAAATTCTACAAATGCATCGCAATATCAGCTACTTTCCGGTGGTTGACTCAGAAGACTCGCAAAAACTGGTCGGTATTCTCAACCAGAATGATGTGCTCGCCGCTTTCCGGCGTCTCGGTCAGGATGCTTAATACTCAAGGACGAACCTGAGTCCTCTGCGGATTGAGGCTTCGATAGAAGTGAAAATTGTAGACCTGACCCCTTTTTCATAGTAGGTATCGGTTCCAGAATTTACTCATGCGGAGGTTTGTTTTGATCCCCAAGCAATTTCGGATTCACATTGTTCTCATCGTTGCCTGCGTCTTTATGATCGTTTTTCCGATCCTTAATGAAACGCCGGATACAGAGAAGGCTGATAAGGCAACGGCAGTGGCCATGGAGTTTTTGCAGCTGGTCGATGCAGGCAAGTATGCTGAAAGCTGGCAGATGTCAGCTGGTTTGATGAAGGAAAGAGTGACTGAAAAAGACTGGGTGGAGAAGTTGACCAAGGCCCGAACCCTTTCGGGGACCTTGGTCGAGCGCAAGGAAAAGGACTCGAGTTATTCCACAACGGCTGTAGATAGCCCGGAGGGTGAGTATATCTCCCTGATCTTCGATTCCAGGTACCAACAGGCCGAAAGCGTGGCCGAGTACATTACCGTGATGCTGGATGAAGGTCATTGGAAAGTTGCTGGCTATTTTATCCAGTAATTTTCCAAAAGTTAATACAATTCGCGAATTCAACTCGCTAATACAATTGGCAGCTTGATCCCTATAAACCTTGCAGCATAAAAGACCTCAATCAAAAACGGGGGGCTTTACTGATCTACCGCTCGCAAGAGAACAAATTTATATTTATTTCTCTTCCCCAACACTGGGTAGGTAAGACTCGATGTTATTTAAAACCCAAACGTTATCAAACCACTCGATCGGATTAACGGCGACGCCGCTGATGCGCATTTCGTAGTGCAGGTGATCGCCAAAGACCAGGCCCGTTTCGCCAGAGACCGCGATAACGTCACCCTTTCTCACGATGTCGCCTTCCTGAACGTTCGTCTGGTGGAGGTGGCCGTAAAGAGAGTGCAGGCCGTAGCCGTGGTCGATAATGACAACGTTACCGTAGATGCCGATATCGCCAACAAAGAGGACCTTGCCATGGTTTGCTGCGAAGATCTGGGTATTGTTGATTCCTGCGATATCAAGACCCAGATGCACCTGTTTACTGACAACCTCTGAGCCATATTTGTAGGTGCGACTGTCTGCGAAGCCGGCCTTGGTCGCGCCCTGGTTACGCAGGAAGGCTCCTTCCCAAAGTTTTTTCTGCTCTGTGTTTTGGCAGATTTGAGCAATCTTCTGATAGTTCTCCTGGCGTACCTTGTTATTGATTTCGACAAAAACATCCAGCGGTGGCCGGGTTGAGGTCGCCATCATCTTATCTTTAACGGTTTCCAGAAAATCATCGTTCAGCTCAATCACCTCTTTACGATAGGTGTGTGAAGCGGTTCTTGAGCCGGGCCTGATCTTTCTCAGGTTACCCGCGGCATCAACTGCAAACACCCTCGGCTTGAACTCATCCGCTTTCACATTATAGGGGTGGGCATAAAAGCTCAGGTACTTGTTCGGCTCAAACTCGAAGGCCCTGAAGTGTAAATCACCAAGCAGGACACCCGTTTCACTGGGCACCTCACCCACCTCGTAGAGAACAACTCCAGCCCCCCCCCGTTTAAGGGAGAGAGAGCCCTGCAGGGTCATCAGGTTCGGAGCCTTATTATCGTAGGTTAGAGTTATAGAAGCGTCTGTTTTGTTGGTAATAAGGGATGAATCGACCGCTT
Source organism: Desulfuromonadales bacterium (assembly GCA_012974435.1). Classification (GTDB taxonomy): domain Bacteria; phylum Desulfobacterota; class Desulfuromonadia; order Desulfuromonadales; family BM103; genus M0040. The sequence continues at coordinate 2,472 of JAAXQF010000548.1, forward strand.
TGACAGTGATCTTCACCTCCAGGGGTTCCGAGTTGACAACACATTGATCGGGATCAATCGGCAGGTCAAACGATTGGGTTTGCAGCTCTCTCGAACAACGTTCCTCACCCGTGCAGGCGCCACCGGTTAGAGTGTAGCAGACCTCTTTCAGACCGATATCGTCAGCAACGTTCACTTTCAGGGCGTGGTTAATGCTGTCATCCTCTGCAACGCCCCAGGAGATAACCGGAGGGGTTGTGTCGATATAAAGGTAAAAGGCGACCAGTCCGCAGACGATAAGTACAGCCAAAAATGTGATTTTTTTCAAAGAAAGCTCCTATTTGTTCTTTTCCAACAGAGTCGAAACAGTAAATAAGTATACTCGGAGGATGTGTGAGGTCAAAGCCAGAGAAAACTTAATTTTTGACAACATCAAAAAGGCAAAGTGTTTATGACACATCTGCTGTATTTATAAAACAACTGAAGTGACAAAATAAATAACGACGATAACGATCACAACACTTTTGCTGAACAAAATTCATAAGTAAACTTTTCCTGCCTCTTCTGGGCAGCCTGGCGGCCAAAGTAAAGGTGCGTTGACACGGCGAAAAACTCCTCCATAATTTAAGAACAAAAGATCTTTTGCCTGAAAGGGGTCGCTATGAAAACTCTGGGCATCATTCTTTTCTGCCTTGCCGGCGGCATCGTCGGCTTGCTGACCATTGTACTGATCTTGCAGGTTCTTCTCTCCCTGCTCTCTGCCGAATAGAGGAGAGCCTCTTTTCTTGCCTGCGTCAGCCTGTTGCCTACTGTAAAGCTTACGCAGAGTCATCTTACCAGCACGACCACAGATTGGCCGGCAACGCGATAACCCTTTTGATCTTGCAGTGCCGCCTCTTCTCCCGGGGAACAACTTGCACCTTCCGCTGACAGGGAGGTATCAACAAATCGCCGCCAGGGCTTGTTGGTGGCCGCATCTGGCAGGGCGAATTCAGTGGTTTTTGTCGACGCATGGGCTATCAGGTAGATTTGAGCTTCATCAGTTGTGCCCTGTAAGTGCATGGCCAGAGACTGGGACGTCTCTGACCAGTCTGGCTCGTGTAACCTGCAGCCGTGCCAGGTCAGGCAACGTTCACCACTTTCTTCCCCCTCGAAATGTCGGGGACGCAGCAAGGCCTGTTGTTGGCGGAAAGCGATCAGGTGCTGAAAAAAAGTGAAGAGCTCCCGGTTGCTCTCAAGGTTGCCCCAATCGATCCAGCTGAGAGCGTTATCCTGGCACCAGGCGTTGTTGTTGCCCTGCTGGCTGCGGCCCATCTCATCACCGGCGAGTAGCATTGGTACACCATGAGCCAGGATCAGCAAGCTTGCAAAATTGCGCACCTGCTTGTTTCGCAGGGCGCAGATCGTCGGGTCTTCACTGGGCCCTTCGATGCCATGATTAGCACTCAGGTTATGGTTGTCGCCATCGGCGCTGTACTCGCCGTTACCTTCGTTGTGTTTTTCCGTGTAGCTGACCAGGTCGGCGAGGGTGAAGCCATCGTGGCTGGTGACAAAGTTGATGCTGTGGTAGGGAGCCCGGCCGTCATCCTGGTAGAGGTCAGAGCTGCCGGCCAGGCGGGTCGCCAGTACCGGGATCATGGCCAGGTCACCACGAATGAAACGCCGCAGATCATCGCGGAATTTACCGTTCCATTCGGCCCAGCGGCCGAAGTTTGGAAAAGTGCCGACCTGGTAAAGTCCAGCAGCGTCCCAGGCTTCCGCGATCAGCTTGGTGTTGGCCAGTACCGGGTTGCCGGCAATGCGCTCCAGCAGCGGCGGGTTGGTTAGCACCTCACCATCGGGCCCTCGGCCAAGGATTGAGGCCAGGTCAAAGCGGAAACCGTCAACGTGCATCTCGGTGACCCAGTAGCACAAGGCATCGATAATCAGATCGCGTACCACCGGATGGTTGCAGTTGACCGTGTTGCCGCAACCGGAGTAGTTGGCATACTCACCGGTCTCCGGGTCGACGATGTAATAGACGCTGTTGTCCAGCCCACGCATGGAAATGGTTCGACCTTGTTCATTGCCCTCACCGGTGTGGTTGAACACCACGTCGAGGATCACTTCGATACCGGCTTTATGCAACGCCTTGACCATCGCCTTGAATTCGCGAATCTGCGCACCGGGCCTCTTGTCGACGGCGTAGGCAGCCTTGGGGGCGAAGAAGCTCAGTGGGTGGTAGCCCCAGAAGTTATGTAGCGTTTCGCCGGTTAAAGGGCTCTTGCGATAGTTGTCGGCTTCGTCAAACTCGACGACCGGCAAAAGTTCCACCGCGGTAACTCCCAGCTCCTGCAGGTAGGGGATCTTGTCAATGACGCCAAGAAAGGTTCCCGGTTGAGCGACATGGGCCGAGTCATGTTGGGTAAAACCTCGTACATGCATTTCGTAGATCACTGAGTCAGCCAGGTGGCGGTTGAGAGGTTGGTCCATCTCCCAGTCAAACTTGTCGATCACCAACAACCCGCGCCAGTTGCCAGCACGTGACGCTGCTCGACTTGATTCCCGCCACAGGGAAGGGCCCGAAATTCCCCGTGCGTATGGGTCGAGTAAAACTTTGTCAGCATCAAAACGATGAATGGGCGACTCCTCTGTAGCCTCACGTGCGACCCGGTAACCGTACTCAAACCCCGGCATCAGTCCTCGCAGACAGAGATGCCAGACATCACCGGTGCGGTTGATTTTGGGGTCGAAAGGAAACTCCAGAAACGGATCGAGGTTTCCGGGCTGAAAGAGGACGAGGTTGAGAGTGGTTGCATGCCGTGAGAAGACCGCAAAATTAACCCCTTCGGCCAGATTGCTGACGCCATAGGGTTGCGGCTGGCCACGCAGTACGGCAAAATCTGTGGTCACAGCATCGAGCAGGCGGTTATGATGGGTTGCAGGAGTCATGGTGAACTTTCTAAAGGCTTTTGAAAATCGGTCTGTCTCAGTGTACCAGAGTCTGGGATGTCCTACATTACGGAGTAACAACTTTCCTGGAGGAAAAGCTATGCAACACACGCTTCAACCGGGGCGCTACCGGCACTACAAAGGCAATCTCTACGAAGTCATCGACGTGGCAAGGCACAGTGAAACTGAAGAGCAGTTGGTGGTTTACCGTTGCCTCAGTGACGCCAACTCGTTATGGGTTCGACCCTTGCTGATGTTTCTGGAGACGGTTGAGATGGCAGGGCAGGAAGTCCCACGTTTTTCCAGAATTGAGACGGAAGCCTGAACTATTGCACCACAGAATCTGCAGATTGGCAGTGTGTGAGGTAAAATAGTAAGAGGAGTCTTCGTATGTTTTTTGAAACGACATTACTGGGTAGCGTCGAACTGGATATTACCGTCAAACTGTTGCTGGCAGCTCTGGCCGGCGGCTTAGTTGGTCTTGAGCGTGAAAAGCACGGTCGACCGGCAGGCTTGAGGACCAACCTGCTGGTGGCTGTCGGCTCTTGCGTCATGATGATCGTCTCGGAAGCGTTTTACGTCAAGTACGGTGCCTTCGACGCGGAAAGCACGCTGCGCCTCGATCCTTCTCGGGTCGCAGCACAGATCGTCACCGGTATTGGATTTATCGGTGCCGGGGTGATTCTCAAAGAAGGGGCTTCGGTTCGTGGCTTGACGACCGCCGCCAGCCTCTGGACGGTTGCCGGCTTGGGCATGGCCTTCGGCATGGGCTTCTTCAGCCTCGGCGTTATCGCCACAGCCCTGGTTCTGATCAGCCTGACGTTCCTGAAAAAACTCGATCCGATTATGAAAAAGGATCGTTTCCTCACCCTGAGCGTAACAGCACTCAATCGTGATGGCCTGCTCGAAGAGTTGCTGGCAGTTTTTGCCAAGCGCGATCTCGAAGTGTCCGATATCAGCTCCCATCTTGACTTCGCCCTCGATGAACTCTTTTACCAGGTGGTCATCACCCAGCAAGAACGCAGCATTGGGCATGAATTGATGGAAGAGATCAAGCAAATGGAGGGCGTCAGAAAAATTCGTTATCACTAGACAGTACAACAGTAAAGGCCAGGAATTCTCCTGGCCTTTGCTTCAGGTTGCTGACAAAGTTTAGTCTTGCTCCTATGGTCGGAGATGAAGAGAGGAGAACAGATCGTTAATCTGTTGCTCTGTTTGTTATGTTTTTAG
>JAAXQF010000226.1 GCA_012974435.1 Desulfuromonadales bacterium
TGAAGCCTTCACGGCCGACATAAAACATGTTCTTGATGGCGGGCAAGCCATCCTTCTGCTGCTCGATGTGCGGGCCGGCAAGCTCGAAGAAGGTCCTGCAATGGAACTTCATCCTCGCTGCCATGATCGCCTACCTGCTTATGGCTTCGATGTTCGGTAACTTCATCTATCCACTGATCATCATGCTCACCGTACCGCTCGCAAGTGCCGGCGGTTTTATCGGCCTGAGCCTACTCAATGTTTACCTGTCCATGAGAGGACTGCCCGGGCAATCAATGGACATCCTCACCATGCTCGGTTTCGTCATCCTGGTCGGCGTCGTCGTCAACAACGCCATCCTGATCGTTCACCAGGCACTGAACAATTTTCATTACAACGGCATGGACTATCGCGAGGCTGTGCTCGAATCAACCCGCAGCCGCCTGCGCCCGATCTACATGAGCGCTACCACCAGCATCTTCGGCATGCTGCCACTGGTGCTGGTTCCAGGAGCCGGCGCGGAAATGTACCAGGGCCTCGGCAGCGTTCTGCTCGGCGGCCTGGCCGTTTCTACTATCTTCACCGTTTTTGTGATTCCAGCCATCTTGATCTTTGTAATCCGCATGGAGAAACGCAAGCCTGGCAAGGAGAACGCACCATGAGAATCTTGCTTATCATCTGGCTGGCATTGCTGACCTTAAGCCCCAATCCGGCCTCTGCACTCACCATTGACCAGGCCGTGAACGATGCCCTGAAGTATAATCCGCAGATACAACAATTCTTCGAGCTCGAGAATGCTGCAGTCTCCCGTTCCGATCAGGCCGAAGCGCCCTTCTGGCCACGTATCGATGCAAACTACAGCTACTGGAGGGGAGATCGGGATCCGTCCTTAGACAGCCAGGAGCTGAGCTTGGCCGAAACCAGCGCCAGCTACAACCTGTTCAATGGCGGCAGCGACTGGTTCAGCTTAAAGGAAGCCAAACACCTGGCCTCGGCAGCAAATTACAAGTACCAGAGCATCGTTGCGGACGTCATTCTGGAGGTCAAGGAGGCCTATATTGGAGTTCTTCGCACCGAACGTACGGTAGATACAGAAAGCAAGAGCGTTGAGTTGCTCGAAAAACAGCGCAACGAAACGCAATTACGACTGGATCAGGGCTTGCTTGCACGCAATGATCTATTGCGCGTCGACGTAGAGATGGCGACTGCGCAACAGATATTGGAGATAGCCAAGGGCCGCTTCGAGATTGCCCGAAAGACACTGGCGCGGACTCTGGGCCGCCCCCTCGATGGGAAGGAAGTTCTTTCAGATCTCACCGTGGTGCCAGTAGACCCGAAACCGGAAGAAGAGCTGAGTAAAGAAATGTTCGCCAGACGCAGTGAGCTGAAATTCCTGTATAGCCTACTGGACGCTCAGAAGGCTGGCAAAAAAGCAGTGCGAGGCGACCTTCTGCCTGAGGTCGACCTGGTCCTAAGCTATGACAGATTCGGCAATCATGGTCTGCCGCAAACCAGCGACACTGATTACGACAGCGAATCAAGGGCTATCCTGCAAGCATCCTGGACACTTTTCAGTGGTTTCGACACCCGTCACGAATTGATTGGGCGAAAGCACGAGATCCGCGCCCGGCAAAAAGAGGTCAAAGCAACTGAAGACGAGTTGACCCTTCAACTGCAGACGGCCCTCGAAGTCTTCCGCGTCTCCAAAAGAAACCTGGCCACAGCCGAAACAGCAGAGCTTCAAGCCGAAGAGAACTACCGCGTCAATGAGAACCGCTACAAGGCAAACATTGCAACCACCGTCGACCTGCTGGATGCCCAGGAGTTTCTGACCCGCGCCCGCAACGAACGGGTCAAAGCTTTATACACCTTACATCTCTCAGTAGTTGCCATCGAACGGATACTCGAACGTGGCCCGACATTGACAAAATAGTGGGATGCGGAACGCGGGACGAGTTGCGCGAAAGTCAAAGGATTCGATTAAACAAAAAAAGCGAGGGCAGACATTCAGTCTACCCTCGCTTTAGCTTTTAACTCTGTTAACGTTCTGTGCTGAGATACTTAGCTTATGGATGTTTCGATGCCTCGGAGGTACAAACTAATTTTTCACATTACAGCATCCATAAAACACGAAATCCCTCAATCTTCGGATCGTGGGTGTAACCATCGCCTTAAAATAGTACCAGCACCAATGAGACTCCTTGGCATAACTTCTGAGCCAGCTCAGTGATTGTCTGTTCGCCTTTGACAGCAGCCAAAGCCACTTTGGACTTGAATGCCGGTGAATGATTTCGTCTGGGTCGTCTGCTCATGATAAGCTCTTTTTTTTTGTTGGCATTAATATGCCTGATTTGGGAAGGCTTATCCACTTATGGCTCTGTTCAAATTCCTGGGTCCGGCTATCTCTGGGAAACTGAACCGATTTAGTCGGTTGATAAATTATGAATAATAACCAGCAAAAAACACACAGGTCGACTTTTGTCGCGCTGTTACTGTTGACTGCGATCCCCTTTGTGACTTCGCCGATGGCTCTGGTCGCGGGCTTTGCTTTCAGCTTTCTGTTCGGCAACCCCTTTCCGGAAAAGACTGCCCGGCTGAGCAAGACCCTGCTCAAACTTTCAGTTGTCGGACTCGGTTTCGGCATCAACTTCGCAGACGTTATAGAGGTCGGCAAAAGCTCCCTGTTGCTCACCCTCGTCAGCATCACCGCAACCATTATATTGGGCGAACTCTTGGGAAGAGCGCTGCGCTTGCCCCCGAATACCCGAACGCTGGTCTCTTTCGGTACGGCCATCTGCGGAGGCAGCGCTATTGCCGCCATGGCTCCGGTGATCAAGGCAAAGGATGAGGAGATCGCGGTTTCCCTGGCCACGGTTTTTTCTTTGAATGCCCTCGCCCTGGTTCTCTTTCCGCCCCTCGGCCATCTCTTTGGTCTTGACCAGCACCAGTTCGGTCTCTGGGCGGCTCTTGCGATCCATGATACCAGCAGCGTAGTCGGTGCCTCGGCCGCATATGGCGCTCTTGCTTTGAGTGTCGGCACAACGGCCAAGCTGACCCGTGCGCTCTGGATCGCACCCTGCACTCTGATTGCGGGCGTGTTCAAAAAGTCGGAAGAAAGAAGCGGATTCCCCCTTTTCATCCTCGGCTTTATCGTGGCAGCTTTCATCAACACCTGGCTACCGTCTCTCGATTGGGTGTGGGGTGGACTTTATCTGCTGGCCAAACAGGCACTGGTGATGACGTTATTTCTGGTCGGGGCGGGTTTGACTAAGAAAGTTCTCAAACAGGTGGGCCTCAAACCCCTTCTCCTTGGTGTCATGCTGTGGGTCATCGTTAGCGTAACTGTTTTGCTTTTGCTCCTGAATGGCCACCTCCACTAACTCAAGGGCTGAAAACATTTAAGCCTGTAAACCTTTCCTCCTCCTCTTGTCCCCCGAGAATTGTTGCTTATTCGCTGCCGGCATTAAATATTGCGAGAGAATTCAAACCCTTACTGCCGACTTCACGAGTAAGGGTTTTTATCTTTTTGACAATAGATCGACAGCCATAGTGGCTGCATGCACTCAGAAAGGGACGTAATGAATCCACCCTCTACAGGCAGAGGTGGTAAAAGTATAAAATATGTGCACAACAAACTATCCTTTATAAGTTTTGCTTGATTGCGAAAAGGGTTTACGGTAAAACTAAGGCACTGCATATTAAATAAGCAAATACCTGCACAAAAAGGAGGCAGCATGTCGAGTCAGTTAGATGAGAAGGTAGAGCCAATCTTTCAAGAAGTTCTGGCACGCAACCCGGGGGAAACAGAATTCCATCAAGCCGCCCGCGAGGTTCTCGAATCGCTCGGACCTGTTCTGGTCAAGCATCCAGAGTTCGCGCGACACAAAATTATTGAGCGCATCTGTGAGCCGGAACGTCAGATCATCTTCCGGGTTCCCTGGCGGGACGACAGAGGCGAAGTGCAGATCAACCGGGGCTTTCGCGTTGAGTTTAACAGCGCTCTCGGCCCTTACAAAGGCGGTCTGCGCTTCCACCCATCCGTCTATCTCGGCATCATCAAGTTCCTGGGCTTTGAGCAGATCTTCAAGAATGCCCTGACCGGCCTTCCGATCGGTGGCGGCAAAGGTGGTTCGGACTTTGACCCGAAAGGCAAATCAGACGACGAGATCATGAGCTTTTGCCAAAGCTTTATGACAGAGCTCTATCGTCACATTGGCGAACATACAGACGTACCCGCTGGCGACATCGGTGTTGGTGGTCGCGAGATCGGCTTCATGTTCGGCCAGTACAAGCGCATCACCAACCGCTGGGAAGCAGGAGTCCTCACTGGCAAAGGCCTCGATTGGGGCGGTTCCCTGGTCCGTACCGAAGCAACCGGCTACGGCGCGGTCTTCTTTGTTGATGAAATGCTCAAAGCACGCAAAGACAGCTTTGACGGCAAGATCTGCTCGGTTTCAGGCTCCGGCAACGTCGCGATCTATACCATTGAGAAAATCCACCAGCTCGGAGGCAAGTGCGTCACCTGCTCTGACTCCAATGGTTACATCTATGATGAGAAGGGCATTGATCTTGCGCTTCTGCAGCAGCTCAAGGAAGTTGAGCGCCGCCGCATCAAGGACTATACTCAATATCGCAAACACGCCAAGTACGTGGCCAAGGGCAACATCTGGGAAGTTCCATGTCAGGTGGCTATGCCTTCGGCGACCCAGAATGAGATTAATGGCGCTGACGCGACAATGCTGGTCAAAAACGGCTGCATCGCTGTTGGCGAAGGGGCCAACATGCCGACCACCCCGGAAGGCGTCAAAATTTTCCTTGATGCGCAGATCGCTTATGGCCCCGGCAAAGCAGCCAACGCTGGTGGCGTAGCGACTTCAGCGCTGGAAATGCAACAGAATGCTGGACGTGACTCCTGGACGTTCGATCACACCGAGAAACGTCTGCAGGAGATCATGAAAAATATCCATGAGCTCTGCTATGAAACATCAATCGAGTACGGAACTCCGGGCAACTACGTGAACGGCGCAAACATCGCCGGATTCATCCGTGTTGCCAAAGCTATGGTTGCTTTTGGTGTCGTCTAAGCAAAAAACATCTATGTTTATGCAGGGCCGGTTTTTACCGGCCCTGTTGTTTTACAGCATTACTCTGGAGTATCTTAAAAGCCTGAAAAGCTCCCAAGGTACGGACACAGCAAGGGAACAGGGTTACCAGGCGAAGCTGTTGACCCGAAGAGGCTTCCCTGAACTCTCTCTGTAAAGGGGATGTCCATGGACGAAAGATGGGTAACAACTGGATTCAAAGGTCTTGATGAAATCCTCGATGGTCTGCGCATCGGTGACAATGTCGTCTGGAAAGTCGACAGCATCGAAGATTACAAGTATTTCGTCACACCCTACGTAATGCAGGCGCTCGCTGAGAAGCGAGAGGTAATCTACTTCCGTTTTGGCCAACACCCTCCCGTCGTTGACCCAGATCTGCCGGTTGAGACTCATGTACTTGACCCGCGCGAAGGGTTCGAACCCTTTGCCTGCGCCATCCACGAAATTGCCACTCAAAAAGGCGTAGGTGCCTTTTACGTGTTCGACTGCCTCTCCGACCTGCTATCAGCCTGGGTCACCGATCACATGATCGCCAACTTTTTCCACGTCACCTGCCCTTACCTGTTCAAGCTTGACACGGTGGCTTACTTCGCCCTATTGCGCAATCGTCACGCCCACAAAACCATTGCCCGCATTCGTGAGACGACCCAGGTTCTGCTTGAACTGCACAACCGTGAAGGGCAGCGATATGTTCATCCGCTCAAGGTCTGGCAACGACATTCCCCAACCATGTTCCTGCCGCACCGACAGACCGGTGACAGCTTTGTCCCCCTTGCCAACAGTCTTGAAGCAACCGAGCTTCTGTCTAAAGCCTATCGCCAGGTCCAGGATGCCGGCAGTCGTCGTCTCGATCACTGGCATCGCCTCTTTTTGCAAGCCGAGGAACTTAATTCTGAAAACGTCTCGCAGGAGGAACAGGGGAAAATGGTGGCACATCTTTGTCGTCACCTGATTGGCCGCGAAGACAATATCCTCAACCTAGCGCGGCGCTATTTCTCACTCAACGATCTGCTTTCTTACAAAGCGCGCATGATTGGCACCGGGTTCATCGGCGGCAAAGCGGTCGGTATGCTGCTGGCACGGCGCATACTGGAAAACCAGCCGGATGCGGATTGGTCTGAACGACTGGAGCAGCACGACTCTTTCTTTGTCGGGTCAAACGTCTATTACTCTTACATTGTCAATAATGGTTGGTGGGAGCTCTATGCTGCACAGAAAACACCGGAAGGCTATTTCGAAGCCGGTGCCGAACTCCATCAGAAGATGTTGACAGGCTCTTTCCCGGAACAGTTGCGGGAAGATTTTATGAGTATGCTCGATTATTACGGGCAATATCCGATTATTGTCCGCTCAAGTTCATTGCTGGAAGACGGCTTTGGCAACGCTTTTGCCGGCAAATACGACAGTTTCTTTTGTGCCAACCAGGGCTCGCCGGAAGATCGATACAATGCCTTCGAAGATGCCGTTCGCAAAGTTTTCTCCAGCACCATGAGCGAAGACGCCC
>JAAXQF010000227.1 GCA_012974435.1 Desulfuromonadales bacterium
TCCCAAGTGAACCGGCCGTTTTGTTGGGTCGCATAAGACGGGAATGCCGCAATAAGTAGAACAAATATAATGAATAACTGTTTCATTTCAAACTCCGTAAATCTATCGAAAGTTTGCAGATAATAGCGATGAGTTGTCTGTATGTCTATTTGAAATTAATCCATGTGGACGTAGATAGGAGTGAGTGGAAAGCGTTTGCTCCTGGCGACCTCCTTTTGGAAGACAAAAAAGAAGAGCGACCCCGGGAAGGTCGCTCCTTGTAAGTACTGGTCGTGATGACAAGATTTGAACTTGCGACCCCCTGCTCCCGAATCCTTTGCGGTAAGAAAAGTGCTCTGTTTGTGTCGTGCCAGTCGTTACTTATGGGGCTGTTTCCCTGCGGACCAACGTTGGCAATAGCCTGTTTGTGTCGCCACGTCAGCGACGTAGCAAATCCGTGTTGTTTGCACTATCAGATACTTACCGTCATTGATCTCATTACTTTGGCTTCACCGCCAGCCATCAGCGTGCTTATTTTTTTGTTGTCGCAAATAAGCTTAGCAGTTATCACGCTGGGTGATGCTGGCTTCATCAGGTGCCCTTGCTCGATCAAAAACACATCTTTGTCAATTTTCATCTTATCATGCAGAAAACAGGCTAAGGGGCCTGCAGCCATACCTGTGGCAGCCTCTTCCTTGATCCCATAACGCGGTGCAAACATTCTCGTGCCGGCATCTCTACCTGGCACCCGTGTCGTTTCAGAAAAGATGTAGTAACCAATCAAGTCGTAATCTTCACTGATTTTATTGATAGCCTCCGGATCGGGATGAGCTTGCGAAACCGCTTGTTCATTTATCATGGGAACAATTAGAAACGAATTGCCGGTATTGACGACTGCAGGTCTGATATTAGTGATAAGGTCGTTGTCTGTAATCCCCAGGGAGTTAAAGACATCGCCCATTCGGTCTTCTAGCTCTATGTAGTTGGGCGATCTCTGTTCCATAAAAGCCATATCGCCATCAATGAGAATCTCCCTGTTGCCATCAATTGTCTCCTTTGAAGTCATCCCTTCTCCGATGCGATTTAGCTGCCGCAAATAACTGAACGTCGCTACGGTCGCATGACCACAGTGTGCAATTTGTCGAGTCGGGGTAAAGAAGTCCAATTTGTACGCCGCAGAATTTGAGGATGAAACAAAAGCCGTCTCGGAAAGACCGACTTTAGCCGCAATATTTATCTTCTGTTGGGCATTTAACTCATCAGCATCTAAAACCACTCCGGCTGGGTTTCCACCAAGGCTATTATCTGTAAAAGCGTTCACAATTTGCACTTGAATATCCATTTTAGCCTCCCAACCTGGCCGGTCCTTCTGCCGATGGTCTAGTATATATCAGCTTCTGGAAAATGCTCAGCTTCGATCTTTTCTGATGCCCATTTTCTTGATTCTTGCAGTCAGGGTGGTCGGCGGTAGTCCAAGCAGTTGTGCTGCGCCTTGGCGGCCGTAGATTCTGCCGGCACACTTTTCCAGTGCTGCTTCGATGTTTTTCCGCTCCAGTTCGCGCATTGCTGTTTCAGTGAGAATATCACCTTGTTTCTCCCTGGTGGCGGTCGGCTGTGTTTGTTGGGGTTCTCCGGAAAGAGGTTCAAGGTCGAGGCGTAGTCGGTTGCCCGTGCTTGCGATGACCGCCCTTTCGATGACATTCTGCAACTCCCGAACATTGCCAGGCCAATCATAATTTTGCAGTTGTATGAGATCAGACTGAGTCAACCCCACAGACGGACGGCCAAATCTGCGTGCCGCCCGTTGAAGAGTCAGGGAAGCCAGGGGCAGAATGTCCTCTTTGCGCTGTCTGAGGGGTGCGACCTCAATCGGAAAGATGTTGAGACGGTAATAAAGGTCGATGCGAAACTTGCCGGCGCTGGCCTCCTTTTTCAGATCTCTATTGGTGGCGGCAATGATCCTGACGTCTACCTGACGGGTACGATCCTCGCCAACCCGTTCGTACTGTCCTTCCTGCAAGGCCCGCAGCAGTTTGCCCTGCAACTCCAGGGGGATTTCCCCGACCTCGTCTAAAAACAGCGTCCCGCCGTCGGCTGCTTCGAAACGCCCGCCCCGGTCCTTGATGGCTCCGGTAAAGGCGCCCTTCACATGACCGAAAAACTCGCTCTCGAATAGCTCTCGCGGAATTGAGGCGCAATTGACTTTGATCATTGGCCGTTCCCGTCGTTCGCAGCGTTTGTGGATTTCTCTGGCGACCAGCTCCTTGCCGGTTCCGGACTCGCCGAGGATCAGGACGTTGGCATCGGTTGGTGCCACAAGGTCAATCTGCCGGACAACGTTTTGCAAGGCCGCACTCTGGCCGACGAATTCTCCCATAGCCCCGGTTTCGACGATTTCCTGACGCAGAAATTCGCTTTCCAGCTCAAGCTTTTGATGCAGGCTGGCGATTTCCTCAAAGGCTCGGGCATTGACGATGCTCATCGCTGCATGGTCGGCGACCATGCGCAGCCACTGAACCTCTTCCGGAGCGGGCCGTTGTCGGGTAAAAAACGCTAGTACTCCCAGCTTTTCTCCGCGACAAATTAACGGCTGGCCGATAAAGGCTTTGACCTTCTCCCGCAGGGCCCAGTCGGGGCGAGCAATCCAGGTGTCATCTGTCTCGATATCAAGAACTTCAATCGGCTCGCCCGTGGATGCGATCTTGCCAACCTTACGAACCCCCACCGGGAAACGGCTGAATTCCCCATCCAGGCTCGACCAGTCTTCTCCGGGAGAATTGATGGGATTGCCGGCGCTGGCGACCAGCTGCAGGCAGTTGTCCTCTCCGGGGCAGTCCTCTCTCAATGGGCAAACGGAGCAGATATCCGCCGGGTTTAATAACCATATTCTGGCCAGGGCGGCCCCAGGGCGGGTTGCCAGACGCTCGGCGATGAGGTTGAGGACTCCGGATAAGGAGCGCTCCAGGGGCATGTCGAGCAATAGAGATTTGTAGCTCTCGGTTCCGTTTTGTTGTCCTGCAGAGATTATCATAAGTCAAGAGTAACAACATTTCGTTGTCAGGCAACAAAGTCTCGCTGATCAACCAAATATAGTTGTTTTCTCTGCGGACCTCAAGTTTCTATATAGGCCTACAATTCCGATAGCTTAAGGTGTGTTTTCAGCTTGGCATCATTGTTGAAGTACCCTAAGACAAGTCAAAACAACAAACACAAACTAATCAGATAAAGGATGGAAACAATGGAACGAATCAAAGCCATTAACCCAGAACAGGCAACGGGGAAAAGCAAGGAACTTCTCGATGGCGTGCAGAAAAAGCTCGGCATGACACCGAATATGATGCGCACCATGGCCCAATCACCGGCCGTCCTGGAAGGGTATCTGAACTTCAGCGGTGCTCTTGGTGGTGGCAGTCTGCCGGCCAAACTGCGTGAGCAAATCGCCCTGGTCGTCGCCGAAACCAACGACTGTGAATATTGCCTCTCGGCCCATAGTGCCGTGGGTCGTATCCTCGGTCTGGGTCAGGAAGAGATACTGGATAGCCGACGGGGTGAATCGTCCGAAGGGAAAACCGGTGCCGCCTTACGTTTTGCACGCGAACTGGTCACCGAGCGTGGCCGTGTCAACGAAACAGGGCTGGCGCAGGTGCGCAGATCCGGATTCAGTGAAGGTGAAATTACAGAAATCATCGCCAATGTCGCGCTGAACCTGTTTACCAACTACTTCAACCACGTGGCCGATCCAAGCATAGATTTTCCGACAGTTCCACCGCTGGTCGACCAACAGGTACGGCAGCGTGCTTAATCATTTATCCGCCCGGGGTTCCCGCAAGGGTGTCTTGAGCACCAATTAAAAGGAAAATAGAGTCATGAATGAAAATACTTTCAACATAACAACCCGTCCATTGGTGGCCGCAGTTCTGGGCCTCGGTCTGATCGCCAGTCTCCTGTCAGCAATATGGATCCAGCCTGTCTCTGCGGCGGAGCGCAAGGCAACGGTTGCAGCCACCCAAACCCTTCACAAGACCATCAACATCGATGGTGTTGAGATTTTCTACCGCGAAGCAGGACCAGCGGATGCACCGACCATCCTGCTCCTGCACGGTTTTCCAACCTCATCGCATATGTTTCGCAACCTGATCCCGGCGTTGGCAGACCAGTATCACGTGGTGGCCCCCGATTATCCTGGCTTCGGCAACAGCGCCCAGCCTGCGATGGAAACTTTTGACTACACCTTCGACAATCTCGCCAAGGTTATTGAGCAGTTTGTCGCAGCGCTCGGTATTGAGAAGTACAGTCTGTACCTGATGGATTATGGCGCCCCGATCGGTTTCCGCCTGGCCGCCAAACACCCGGAACAGGTGCAGTCCCTGATTGTGCAGAATGGTAATGCCTACGAAGAGGGCCTGCGCGAGTTTTGGGACCCGATTCGCGTCTACTGGAAGGACCGGACGCCCAAAAATGCGGAGCCTTTGGCAGGATTCATAGCGCATGACGGCGTAAAATGGCAATACACTCACGGCGTCAGAAATGTCGATACGATCAGTCCGGACAACTGGAATGTGGACCTGCGGCACCTGACCCGAGAAGGGAATCCAGCGATCCAGTTGGCGCTCTTCTACGATTATCAGAACAATGTGCCGCATTACCCGGAATGGCAGGCCTATTTCCGCAAGCATCAGCCGCCGACTCTCATTGTCTGGGGCAAAAACGACTACATCTTCCCTGCTGAGGGAGCTCATCCCTACAAGCGCGACCTCAAGAACCTTGAGTTTCACCTGCTGGATACCGGCCACTTTGCCCTGGAAGAAGACGGACAGGTGATTGCCGATAAAATCCGGAATTTTCTGAATAAGCAGGGTGTTTGAATACGGCAGAAGTAACTAACAATGTTGTTAGCAAAAACAAGAAAGTCCCGCTCGGTTTCCAGAGTGGGTCTTTTAATAAGGTATAATTGTTCCGCTGGTTGTTACGCTGAAAGCACGTAGTTTAGTGATCACACATCTTGCTGCACATGTATCAGAAGATCGTTAAGGATCTGGGAAAGCCCTAAGGAGAAAACTATGTCAACAAAAGCATTTGTCTACACTGAACTTCAGATTTCTGTGCCTTTTACCGATGCACCATGGCGAGACTTGAACCTCGCGATACAGCAGCAAACTGGATTCATCAACAAAACCTGGCTCGCCGGGGTGGGTAACAACTCGCTCGGTGGTATCTACGCATTCGATAGTATTGAGCATGCGCAAATATTCGTAAATGGCTATTTTCCCACCGAGGCGGCTAAATTTGGTGTCGCCCAGACCACGCGTCTGTTTGATGCCACGCTCGTGAAGGAAGCCAGTCTGGGTTTGGACTCACCACACTTTGGTGCAAAAATGGACCGTAAACCCGGCGCCTTTGTCTATACAGAAGTGCAGGTTAACGTGCCTTTCGAAAAAGCCCCATGGCAAAGTCGCAATCCTGTCCTGAAACAGCAACCGGGTCTTTTGGCTAAGACCTGGTTAAGTGGCCTTCACACCAACACGCTCGGTGGTATCGACGCTTTTGATACCATCGAGAATGCGAAGGCTTTTGCACTTGAAGCCTTCCCGCAAACGGCTGCAAAGATGAATGCGGCCTTCTACACTCGTGTCTTTGATGCCGCTATCGCAGAAGAGGCCAGCCGCCAAATGCATTCACCGTATTATACATAGCTACCCCGCCGCGCCTAACCTGTGGTTAGGCGCGCATAGATTCACCCCGGAAGCTGATCGGAGCAAATTTACTGGTTGGGCCGTAAGTCACAACAGATGCTTGAGGTGCATCATAATTACTTGTCTGTAATTATAAAGCCCATGTTGCCAATCATTACTTTCTCGTTCTTATCACCCAACCACAGTCGGACAGAGCGTTCCCCAACCAGTTCAAATCTCATGCTTTCGTCTTCAATGGAAGCGACCTTGTTGCCAGCTTCGGTATAAACCTCAACCAATCGGTGTGTACCAATCGTGTCGGCTTTTAAATCATACGCCTTTTGTTGGGCACTCTCACAACCAACGACAAACATGAGAATGGCCATCAAGCAAACTACCAATAATTTCTTCATTGTTATTCCTTTCTGTTGGATTATTAAGACTTTAACTTACCACAAATTGAATCGACTTTTGTTAAGACAGCAGGGGAGATGTGTCAGGGGTGCCCCAGAAAAGGGTCGGAGCAAAAATATGGGCCGGATAACAAAAAGAAAGAGCGACCCCGGAAAGGTCGCTCCTTGTAAATACTGGTCGGGATGACAAGATTTGAACTTGCGACCCCCTGCTCCCGAAGCAGAAGCGTTCGCTTCGCTCTCTGTGCGCCAACGTACCAGAAAGTACGTCATCCAAGGACGTTTCTTAGAGGACGCGCAGCAGAAGTCCTTTCAAAAACATATAACTGGCAGTATGACCATATTGGTGTGGCCCGAGAGGCTACACAAAAAAAGCCCCACAGTCAGGAGGGTGAGCTGTGGGGCAAAGGGTTCTATGGGTTTTTAGGAGGTAGAACATGAAGAAGTATGTTCTGATTGATATCTTACCCTTTTGGTCAGGTATGTCAAGAGGAAAAATAAAATGTATATAGTTTCCTC
>JAAXQF010000228.1 GCA_012974435.1 Desulfuromonadales bacterium
GAGAGAAAGAGGCAGCTCCGCGACGAAGCCAAGTCAGGCGGTAACCAACCCGCGAATATCAGAGTGATCAACCGTCGCAACACAGGTTCCGCCTCTGACATTGCCTTGGAATCATATTAAAACCAAACCACAAAAAAGCAGTGGGCGGGAATGGTGTATCCTGTTGACAACTGTCAGCCATATCAGGACTTTTAGGAAATATCTCCTCTTCACTGCTGAACGTTATATCTCCCACAAATCCATTCTTAAATATCAGGGGTTCCACGAAATTCACAAATCAACAGATCAGAACAACCTGAAACGAGAGGAAAAGCCAGAACTATGTTGGCACGATGTTCAGTGCTTCTGCAGTTGCGCGGTTAGGATCAGGTTATCACTTCATCTATCCAGTTGATGGCAGCTGCCACTCGTGGGAATCCAATGGTAGTGATAAGCAGCAGAACGCTGTGATATACTTCCTCTCGCGTTGCCCCAGCTTCCAGCGCCTGTCGAACGTGGCTGTGCAGAGCGCCGTGGGACTGAATGCCAGCAGCAGCGGCAACCTGTATAAGGTGGGTCGTCTTCACATCCAGGGGGCCAGCCTGTCGTATCGTTCCCCTTAGATTGTCAAGGGAGCCGGCAATGTCTGGAAATCGTTCCTGGATAGAGAGGAAGTGCTCGGGCATTTCACTCTTGGACATGGTTTCCTCCTTTGGTTCGTTGTTGTCAGCCACCTGTGTATCGCCTCCTGTCATTGATTCAAAGGGACAACAGAGGCCATATGTAGTCTACTATAAATCACGTCTTGTGAGAGGAAAAGCGGCTTCTTATTGATAGAGACATTTAGGAAGAAAATTTATGGCCATCAGTGGTATATGAATTTCGCTTTTCAGCCAATTTACATTCACTGATAATGTAGTACGATAGACAAGAAACGTATGTGACTAGCTGTTGTTGACGAGTAAGTCCCTTTCGATTGAATTTGGCGCATTTTCTATGTGATGCCACTCATTCTGTGAGGCAGGTTGATCGTTGCATGCCTGGATAAATATAATGACTAAAAGAGAACTAATCCTTGTAGAACTAAAAGATGGTACCACCTGTCGAATGGCCAAAAAAGTTCTTAGAATTTTCCTTAGACGTGGCCAGGTTGCTAAATTCAAACGGTCTGATGGCTGGTTTGTCGTTGATAAAGACCAGTTAAGAAATCCGAAGGATGCTATCACTTATTCTGGAGGAGAACGTAGAGGAGCTGTATAAGGTTTATTTGTTGATTTGCGATAATTTAAAAATGGCCACCTGGAAGCGGGTGGTCTTTCCTATATGTCACGACATCTGAGACGAAAAACGGCTTCTTATTGATAGAGGTATTTAGGAAACAAAATTATGGCCACCAGGGTTCGATCTTTGGTGGCCTTTTCTTATAATGCAGGCAATCTAAGAATCACCAATGTCAAATCAGTTTTTGATATGTCAGAATTAGGAGAAGAATTCATAGGAAAAACTTACCTCTTCTAGCCAGAGTTCCCCCTCAATTCTTAAAAATCTAGGCATCTAATAATCCTTTTTGGAGGGCTGAACTAGAACCAGCCCCCGCTCCCGAAGTAGGTGCAGATTGAAGAGGGGCTAACTTTTTATTGGTAGGTTGAAGGTAAATGTACTCCCTTCTCCTGGTTGGCTTTGAACTGTGATGCTGCCTCCCATAAGCTCAACAAGGCCCCTTGAAATTGCTAGTCCTAACCCTGCTCCGCCATACTTACGAGTTATTGAATTGTCGGCCTGTTTGAAAACTTCAAATATGCTTTCCTGCTTCTCCGCGGGTATTCCCATACCAGTGTCACATACCTTGAATACAAGGTTACTGTTATCAAGATTAACAGAAACTTTTACCCATCCTTTTTCAGTAAACTTAATCGCGTTTCCGATCAGGTTCAAAAGGATTTGGCCGACTCGGTATTCATCACCCACGACGCTCACCGGAACGTTTTGTGAGATTTCCGACTCCAGGCTAAGTCCTTTTTCTTTTGCTTTGCCATGCATCAACCTCAACGTGTCCTTTAGGCAGACTCTCAGCTCAAAATTTTCTTCATTCAGTTCCAACTTCTGGTCTTCTATTTTTGAAAAATCCAGAATTTCTTCGACCAGAATATAGAGCCGTTGCGATGATAAATTGGCCAGATCAAGAACCTTTTGGTGATCAGTGTCTTTGTCAATATCTATCAGATGTTCGATAGCCGACATAAACACGGTAATGGGGGTGCGGATTTCATGGCTTATTTTAGCCAGGAACTCGCTTTTTAATTGGCTGGCTTCTTCTGCAGCTTTTTTTGCATCAATCAGAGCAGTCTCAGTCTTTTTTCGTTCGGAAATATCATGAAAAGCGACAACCGATCCGATCGGCGTTCCATTTTTTTTCATCGGGTAAGAGGTGTATTCTGCGTCAAAAGAGTGGCCATCAGCTCGCCACAGGACCTCGTCGTCGACATGTACTCCTTCACCTTTTCTGAAGGCCATGTAAACCAGGCACTCCTCCTCGGGGTATTCTGTCCCATCTTTTCTATGACGGTGAATCAGGTTATGTATGTTTTTCCCCAGGAGATCAGCCTCGCGTTTATAACCAAGTAGAGTCAGGCAGGCGGGGTTGCAAAAAACACAGTCCCCCTTGGTGTCGACGCCATAAATCGCTTCAGCGGTAGAGTCAAGTAATAGTCTGACCCTCTCTTCACTCACCTTCAGAGCTTCTTGAGCCCTCTTGCGACGCCCAATATTAATCCACATGACAAAGAGGAGAAGAGAGTAGCCTACAAAAATGACAAAACAAGTCCAGATGAGCTTCTTGTGCTCTTGATAGTAGGACTGTGGCTGATTGAAGATAATGCTTCCTTGTGGCAAGGATGAAACCTCAAGGTCGAAGCGTTGCATTTCCTTGTAATCAAAAATATAACTATTGGGACTCTTTTTTGTAACTGGAATATCTCCTATCTGCCGTCCACTCAGGACCTCTAAGGCTATGTTGGCCGCTGCTTTGCCCTGCTTATAATGACTGATTACCTTGCCCCCGAGAACACCGTTACCAATGCCATGGAGCCAGAGATGGTAAAGTGGCCGGGGAAGACTCGTTTTAATGAGTTGCAGGCTTTCATGGAACAACAGGGCCTTGCTGTTCTTGTCCCGATAGGCGGAAAGGAGTAGGACGATGTCCTCACCACCGAGACTTGCTAATTGCATTGCAAATTCATCAAAAGAAAAGTCGGTCAGAGCAATTTCCGACAACACGACAGGTGCAAACGTTTCTTTGAAACTGTAGAAGGTCGTCAGGTCACCTTGGCCGCTTGGGGTGCCATCGACCAGCGCAATTATACGTTTAGCCTCTGGATGGAGTCTGGTTATCGTCTCCAGAGTCTCCTCCATGGAGACAGACTCGACGACACCGGTTATGAAGGGGTTGGTGTTCTGTTCCATGGCCTTGGCCACGTTGTTAACACCCATAAATACGACAGGTATGTGAAAGAAAAGTTCCTGTTGCCGATCGATAACAAATGAGAGGGCGTTGTCATCGCCGGTAATGAGAATATCGTAAGACTCGAGTTTGGATAGTTTGTTTGACAGGGCGCGGTGAAATGCGTCGAGGTTTTCTGAGCCGGGGAATCTCTTGCTATCCATGAATTCGATATCGAGAAGTATCGACTTATCTTCAAAGGCCGACTTTATCCCCTCGACCTGTTGGAAAAAGGTCGGAAACCCGGGATGGTAGGAGCTGAGGAACAGAATTTTTTTGGGGGCTTCATCTGAAGCCGAAAGATGACAAGGCGCGATCCATGCGTAGATTGAAAAAAATACAGTAAGGAGAAAAAACACTGCAGAATGCCAGCTCATGTTAACTCCATCTCCTATTTCAGTTCATAGAAACTGTTCATCCTTATGGCTTTACGACATGGTTTTAAGTATATATTACCAGTTTTTTGAGGTCGGGGAGTTCTTATGCCTCGACTTTACGCATGCCCCTGAAATATGAGTATTCAAAAATGTGCCCTGTGAAAGGATAGGAGGGCAAGGAAGATGAACACCTCTTTTTTTTTGCTCTCGAAGCTGATACGCTACCAGGCTGAGCTAATTCTTAAAAGTCACGACTTCTGAGAAGAAATCAGCTTCTTGTTGATAGAGATATTTAGGAAGATCTTTAATACACAAAACTAAGGCCACCAGGGTTCGATCCTTGGTGGCCTTTCCTATATGTCTGGGTCTGTAAGAATTTCGCATCTCAGCCAATCTGAGAAATGCCAAATGATGCGAGAGGATAAATAATAATCTTTACTTGCTTGAATAGTTCGAGCCCAACTTGGGGAGCCATATAAATAAAGGGTTTACAGTGTTTGCTGTAGACACTTTATTTATATGGTACGCAGCAAATGGTACCCTTGCCACAAAACTTGCCTGTTATCGAGACGCTGGCAATCGAGGTTTCGCCCGACTCTCATCGGAACTCTTCGGTGAAATCCCGGCGCTGGGGTTCGCTGCCCAACATCACCAGCTCACAATCCGGTTCAAGGACCATCGAGGCCGTCGCCGGGACGACTTCGCCGTCGGGCAGACGCAGCGCCAACACGTTGAGACCAGCTCGCGCACGGATATGGCTAGACGCCAGGGTCTGTCCAGCCAGACTCGCAGGCACGGGTACATAAAAGAGGTCGAACCCCTCGCCCAAGATCACTGACTCTCGACTCTGCAAAAGCGACATGACGGCCTCGGCTCCCAAGGACGCGTAGCTCAGCACAAAGTCGGCGCCTGCGCGGTGGATTGCTTCAATGTTACGCTCGTGAGTAATGCGGCTGATCACCCGGAGTTCTGGATTCAGGCGACGACAGTACACCGCCAGGTAGATGTTCATGGCGTCATCATTCGTGGTGAGCAGAACGCTGGGAGCATCAGCCAATCCCGCACCCATGAGCAGTTCCAGATCAGCCGCGTCGCCTATGAACAACTTATCTGCGACCCCCTCCAGAGAGCTCCTTAGAGCCTCATCGCGTTCGATCATGTGAACTGTCACTCCACGACTCCGGAGAGTCTGGGTGGTGACGCAGCCGACCTTGCCACCACCAATCACGAGCACCGGGTTGAAGTTTGTGTTGTAGATCACCAGATAAGTGTCAAGTTTGGTGACCTGTTCACTGGACCCCATCACCACAGGAAAGCTCCCGTCGGCAAGGATGGTATCGGGCGTAACCGGGACCAGACGCCCCCGTTCCCACACCGCCACCACGTTCAAGCCAAAGGTCTCCCTCAGCTGCATTTCCCGTAAGGGACGGCCGGCCAACGGTGTGTTATGCACCGGGAACTCCGCGATCAGGAGATCTCCCAGCCGCCCGACCACGTGGCAGTGGAGATGCCCGGCGCTGACACGGTTGGCGAGGTGCTCCCCCAGCCGGAGTTTGAGGGGCAGAACGTGATTACTGCCACTCAGCTCCAGCAAGTCGATGGACTGCTCGTGCTCCGCCACCGCAGCGATGGGCACTTGCGGAGAGAGGTCCCGGATCGTCAGGGTGACGTTGGTGTTGGTCGTGTCGGCGCAGTTGGCAACAACCATCCGGGCTTTCGTCACTTCCAATGCCTCGTAGGTGGCCCGGTTCTCTACTCCTCCGGTCACCACTGGCACGCCGTCAATGTGCAGTTGCACGGCTTTGACCGGGTCCGGTTCGATCACGAAGTGGGTGATGCCATGTAGTCGCAGCCGCGCCAGCAACGACGTGGCCAGGCTGTCGAGGCCGCACAAGATGACATGGCCTTGAGTTCCGGGGGGTACTGCCCTAGGCGCATGAAACCGCATTCGGGCCTCCATCCACGGTGCGTAGAAGAACCGGATAAATACGAACGGCAGCACGATCAGGAGCAGCACAACGCCGGTCAGGAGAACCACTAGACTGAACAGGCGACCCAGATCGCTGTGGAAGGTGATGTCGCCAAACCCAAGGGTGGTCATGACCGTGAGAGCCCAGTAAATTCCCGTAACCCAGGAGTGTTCCTGCCCCTCGACGTGGTACATGATCAGGTGGAAGCCGGCGGCAAAAAGCACCACGGTCACTATCAGCAAGAGAGAATAGCTTACCAGGGCCCTGATATTGGGGCGGGAGCGTACGGGGATAAGAAGAGACAACAACTGGCTCGTGAGAAACTTCATCGGGCATCCTTGCAAATATGAGTCGTTCTTGAGAAACAGACTTATCGTCTGTCGACCATGTTGTATGCTCAGAAAACCATATATCCGTTATTACGACGCCGCCTCCCGGGTTATTCTCACCTCAATCTCTGGCAGGAAAAATCCCCCAAAGGCCTGCCGCAACCCGAAGATACCATAGTTGAATCTATTGTCTGTGAAGAATTTAATGACGGCGGGGGAAATGGTAGCCCGGTCGTCACATTGTATTCGTAAGCTTCCCCGTTTATGTACAGGTTGAAAGTAGAGTTTCAAGCTGAGGACGGTTTCTAATAAGTCACGACTTGTGAGACGAAAAACGGCTTATTATTGATAGAGACATTTAAGACGACAAAATGATGGCCACCTGGATCTATTCCGAGTGGCCATTTATTATTTGTCAGGGGCTGTAA
>JAAXQF010000387.1 GCA_012974435.1 Desulfuromonadales bacterium
TCTTTGTAGCGGCTTTTGTATACTCGGGCTCCCAAGGCATCGGCCAGCAGTTGTGCACCGAAACAGAGACCTAAGACCAACTTGCCATTTTCAACAGCGTTGGCTATAAATTTCTTTTCTGCCTTCAACCACGGATATTGATCTTCCTCGTAGATGCTCATTGGCCCGCCGAGGATGACTAACAGGTCAAAATCGTCCAATCCGGGCAGTTCGAAATCCTGGCACAATAAGGTTCTCGAAACAGAGTGATTATTATCTCTGGCCCACCACTCAACAGTGGTCAAAAATTCATATGAAACGTGCTGAAGAGAATGTATCCTCACTTTGGCCTTTCCCAGAAAAATTGTTCAACAATTTATACGCCTTCAAATGTCGTTTTCGTCAACAAGGGTTTGAAACGGCCCGACACCCAACACGAGTTCACGTTTAAAAGAAGATTCGATGCCACACCCACCCATCGTTACCCTTTTTACGAAGCTGTCATGTACTGGCTTTATCTGACCTCGCCACTGTTTCGCTGGGACGGATAACTTGAACTCATTGAACACACTCCTGTTATCGGTCATATTGTCTCAAATGCCATGTCCGGGACAGTGCGTCACTTCAAGCAGCTTTCGATACCGAATTGACCGCCGACGTAAAATAACGCCGCTGTAGCCAAAACGCCACATGCACCAACCCGATCAACGCCGGCACCTCAACCAACGGGCCAATCACCGCAGTAAAAGCAACCGCAGAATCAAGCCCGAAGACTGCAACAGAGACAGCAATAGCCAGCTCGAAATTATTACCTGAGGCGGTAAAGGCGACGGACGCTGTTTTAGAATAATCGGCGCCGACCTTGATCCCCATCCAGAAGCTGACCAGAAACATGATGACAAAATAGATCAGCAGCGGAATTGCGATACGCACCACATCGAGAGGAATCGAAACGATCAATTCCCCTTTAAGACTAAACATGACAACGATAGTAAAGAGCAATGCAATCAGGGTGATTGGACTTATTTTGGGAATGAACTTCTTTTCGTACCAGTCGCGGCCCTTAACCTTAAGCAGTACAAATCGAGTGAGCATCCCGGCGACAAAGGGGATGCCGAGATAGATGGCGACGCTTTCTGCGATCTGTCCAATTGAAACCTCAACGACTGCGCCTTGCAATCCGAACAGAGGCGGTAAAACCGTGACGAAGAACCAGGCGTAGACCGAATAAAAGAGCACCTGAAAGACAGAGTTAAAGGCGACTAGGCCAGCGCAGTATTCGGTGTTCCCTTTAGCCAGTTCGTTCCAGACGATGACCATGGCAATACAACGGGCCAAACCGATCATGATCAAACCGACCATGTATTCCGGATAGCCAGAGAGGAAGGTGATGGCCAGCACAAACATCAAGATCGGGCCTATAACCCAGTTTTGAATCAGTGAGATGCCGAGAATCTTCTTGTTTTGGAATACCTCCCCCAACTCCTCGTAGCGCACCTTGGCCAACGGCGGGTACATCATCAGAATTAAGCCGATGGCGATGGGAATATTGGTAGTGCCGACGGTGAAGGCATTGACGACACTTTTGACACCGGGAGCCAACCAACCCACACCAACCCCAATGAACATGGCGAGGAAAATCCAGAGCGTCAGGTAGCGATCCAGAAATGAGAGTTTCTTGGTCAATCCGTGTTCCATAATGTTCTCCATTTACACTTTAAGCTTTTGTCTAAAATAAGCTCCAAGCTGTTCACGAATCTCATCGCGCACCCGATGATAAACGTTCATAACTTCCTCTTCCGTACCGGTGGCTTTGGGTGGATCATCGAAGCCGATATGGATGCGTTCAGCCCCACCAACAAACAACGGGCATTTGTCGTGGGGATCACCGCACAGAGTAATGACGTAGTCAAAGGTTTGGCCCTGATACTTGTCAAGGTGATCTGAGCGATTTGTGCTGATATTGATCCCGAGTTCGGCCATTACCTCGATCGCCTTCTGGTTGAGACCGCCCGATTCTGTGCCAGCAGAAAAGGCTTCTACCTGTCCAGCGTAATCATGATTAATGATGCCGTCGGCCATCTGGCTGCGGCAGGAATTCCCGGTACAGAGGAAAAGGACGCGTTTTATGTTGAACATTCGAGTAAACCTTCTATCCGCATAAGCAGATATACTCTAAGCAAAAAAAATCAGCAGGCTTTTGGCCCCTGCTCCTTTTGAAAATGACGTAATTTTTCCAGAGCCTCTTCATGTTCAGGACTATTGGCAAGAAATTTTTCTAGCAGGGGTTTCAATGAACTAATAAGAGCATGTTCACCCTCGTTGAGACGATAATACATCCAGACTCCCTGGCGGCGATCCTTCACCCAATCACTGTTGCGCAGATAGGCTAGGTGACGTGAAGTTGTTGACTGCGGCAGTTCGAGAGCAGCTATTATCTCACAGACACACAGCTCGCCTTCCAGCAGTAATGCCAGAATGCGTAATCTGGTTCCGTCGGCGAGAGCTTTGAAAATCTTGGCTTCTTTTTGCATAGTCAATCTATATCCGCATAGGCGGATACTGTCAATGGTAAACCAGATCGAACAAGAGAATGCCTTCCAGATATAATCGAGTGATGAATGACGCATAAAAAAAAGCTCAACAACAAAGCGCCCACACTCAATCTTTAAGGGTGGGCGCTTTTATCTTAACAGTAGTCAGGTTCGTTCGTCAGACTTCATGTTTGTCGTGGCAAGCCGTACAGCTCATCTTGCCACGGGCGTTTTCCAGTTCACCACCCTTATCATGACATGCCCGGCATGCTTTGACCTCGACAGGGATTGGGTAGGCTGCCTTGAAATTTCCTGCCTGTTGTTCGTTTAAGGCAAGAACTAATTTGCGAGTCATGGATGCAGCCAGATGTGCACAACATAGCAACAACCTTCTTGAGTAAAAGGACTACTACTCGCCATTCATGTTTTTGAGAAAATATAGTGCGTTGTCTCCACGTAAATTTTCTGCTAATCCAATCAACCCATCGGTCAGATAGCGTGCCGGAATCCCCTTTGAGCGCAGATAGCTCATGGCGATTATTGCCCGATCTTTATGTGGACAGGCTGTGACGATTATTTTGTCTTTAGGTAGCTCATCAAGCCGAGCAGGGAGTTCGCTCAACGGTATTTTCAGTCCAAAGTTTGGCCCCCAGGCTTGCTGTTCTTCCTTGAAGCGGATGTCGACCAGCACGGCTTTGCCATCCTCAAGCATGTCGATCAATTGCATGCTTTTTACTTTCATTTCGAGGCGTGAATCGTATGTGAAACCAGAGATGTACTGTTCAAATGTGTTGTCAGAGGCAAAGCCTAAAACCGGAAGAAGTAGAATTGTTGTTGCAAGAAATATTTGTCTGATCACTGTTTTTCTCCTTAAGAAGTTAGTGTTTTGCATATTTCAGGTACGCTTCATACTCGGAACAAATAAACCAAGTCATGCTTTAAGAGATCACAACAAGCAGGCTTCAATCTTGAAGCCTGCTTGTTAATGTCTCATCCGGGAACTTTAAACCCCGTGTCCATAAGCGTGCATACCTGTATTATGCGTATTATGCTGGCCATGGGAATTTCTGGTTTGCTCTGCCTTTCTGCGTTGTTCCTCGGTAAAGATTGCAGAAAATTTCTTTTGTAGTTCCCTCTGTTTGACAATTTGATCCGCACGTATTTCTGCCCGCATGACCAATCTCTTGCGAAGTTTCGAGGCCTCCTGCTCAGTACCGTGCATCATGTCATGGCGAGCACCATGTTCGCCGTTTGAGACCTGTTCGTCCTGCCAATACTTGTTGAGCAATTCTTCAACCTGGATTTTCTGATATTCATCAAGATCAAGAAAAGCATCCATCTGGACAATACGGGCAGCTACATTCTGCTGCCGCTTTTCAGTGTTCACCATGTCATGATTCACTGTGTGCTGATCATCGCCGTGATGATTGCCAATACCGAAGTTATCCGAATTCGCCAACGCGATACTTCCGAGCATCAAGCCACCAATGATCAAGCCTGGAACAAGAATTTGTTTTTTCATGTTTTTATCCCTTTCAACAAAGGGCACACCGGCACCTGCTGTCTCACTTACATTTCGAAAAAATCCAGTTTCACCCGATTCGTCGGGGCGCAACTGGGCTATGGTTTAGCCGTTGGGAAAATCACAGAGGTGGCTTAATGCAGAAGAACAACTGCACGCAGGGCCATTAAAGCCTGAGGTGGGGGCAACTGGGAAGCACGAAGCAGAGCAGCAAAACGTGCATCCCATGAACTGTTCGCAGGAATAAAAGTCAGACCGATAGAACCAATCTCACTTACATCAATTTTGTGTTTCGGATCAGTTTGGGTCGAGTGCGTAATGGCTGAAAAATAAACGGGAGAATCAAAACAGTCATCAACAATTGCAGAGACAGCCACCTCTGCCCTTGAAGCGTCATCGCTACTCGGATGGTCCTCCTCCTCCGGATGGCAAACGGTCCAACATTCGCCAACTGGATTTGACTCCAGGTGAGAAGAATTTTCCGTTCCTTGACACCAGAAAGACGCATTACCGGTGCGGGTACTAAGCAGTAAATAGATCAGGACAAAAGTCCATGTTACCCACTTTCTATGTCGTAAATTTATCATTGTAAACCGCACCGCTGGCAGAAACCCGCTAAAGGAATCTTTTATTGCGTTAATTTTTGCTGTCTATTCCACTAAAGTCAAGAGGGTTAAGCACGTCTCACGTTTGCCTATATACACATTTTTTTCGTGAGATAAGCAAGACACAAAAATCTTTCTTAGTAGGTTCCAAAGAGAGCCCTTGCGATCAAGAAATATCATTTTCATAGCTAGAGTATATGAGCTTATGGTGCAGTGTAGGCTAGCCAGACACCACCGGCGATTACCAGAACACCGCAAACCCGTTTAACCCAGAGAGTCCCGTTGGAACGTTCGTTCCAGTCGAGGTAGCGCTGTACCTTTTCGCTAAATGTGCCAGCGAAGACAATGACGGCACAGTGCCCTAGCCCGTAAGCCAGAAGAAGCAGTGAGGCATAGAGCATGTTGTTGGACGCCTCGGCAAAGGCGACTCCCAGGACCGGCCCCATAAATGCGAAGGTGCAGGGACCGAGTGCGATACCGAAAATCGAACCGAGAAAGAATGCTGCCAAGAGCCCTTTGCGCTGCATACCGACTTGGCTAGGACCTGACCAGGGCATCGGGATCAAACCCCAGAGGTGCAGACCGAAGATAAAAAAGATCCCGGCGACTAGCCAGTTGCCCCATGAACCGAGATCACCAAGCATTCGACCTGCCAGCGCTGTCAGAAGACCTATCAGAGCGATAGAGAGCAAAATACCGACGGCAAACAGGTTGGAGAGAACAAATGCCCTCCTAGTGTTCATCTGCCCTTGGCCGTCAATGAAACCGACGATCAACGGAATGCTTGCCAGATGACATGGAGAGAGAATGATGCTCAGCACCCCCCAGCCTGCGGCAGCTCCGAGTGCAATCAATGGGGCTCCAGTAACGGCCTGACTTAAGCTGGTCAGCAACTGCTCAATCATCTACTTTTCATCCTTGAAGCTGTAGCCGAGCTCTTGCCACTTGCCGAGGATATCCTCGCGACCGTAGAATCCGGTGTGACGATAAAGTTCTTTTCCCTTTTCATCATAGAAAATCTGTGTCGGAATCATCTGCACTTTATACCTTGCAGCATCTTCTCTTCTTTTCCAGGCGTCGACAAACTCAACGTCCATTCGTCCTGAAAAATCATCTTTCAAAGACTCAAGAATTGGTGCCATTTTGATGCAGGGAATGCACTTGTCGGCGCCGACATCAACCAGTTTCGGTAACGTTTGCACCCCGGTCTGCTGATCCCCGGCCAACGAGGTCGACTCTGCCTGATTGCATGCAACCAAGCAAAGAAGGAGGACGGCGCTGAATAATAACCATGTTGCTTTGTGCATGGATTTCATGTGCATCACCTTTTGTTTGAGTTACTCTGGAACATTCACTGGACGAATCAACTTCATGATCTGGTCCGGTTTAAGTAGCTTGCCTTGAGAGACCAACTGACCATTAATGGCTAGCCCAGGTGTTGTCATGCAACCGAATTTCATGATGTCGTTGAGATCCGTTACTTTTTCAATCTCCACTTCCTCACCGAGAACAACAGCCGCTTCTTTAGCATTGGCCGCCAAGTCTTTACATTTGCTGCAACCGGTACCGAGTATCTGAATCTTTTTCATTGCCTGACTCCTTGTTGTCGTGAGCGTTAAGCGATCAACCAAAGATTGCCCCATACACCAGGCCGGAGATCGTCGCCATAACGATGACCAGCAGGACA
This sequence comes from Desulfuromonadales bacterium, assembly GCA_012974435.1. Lineage (GTDB taxonomy): Bacteria > Desulfobacterota > Desulfuromonadia > Desulfuromonadales > BM103 > M0040. The sequence continues at coordinate 6,328 of JAAXQF010000387.1, forward strand.
AAGACCACGGTCTTCTTGGTGCCCATAACCGAGCGGATGACCAGCATGTTTGGAAGGCTCAGGGCCGGGCCCGCCAGCAGCAGGGCCAGGGCTGGCCCTTTGCCCATGCCGGCGCCGATCAAGCCTTGCAGAATCGGAATTTCAGTCAGCGTGGCAAAGTACATGAAGGCACCGACCACCGAGGCAAACAGGTTGGCCCAAAGTGAATTGCCGCCAACCAGGCCGGCGATCCAC
>JAAXQF010000392.1 GCA_012974435.1 Desulfuromonadales bacterium
TTCCCGGGTGGAGGCCATTCGTTCTCATGGCGCTCGCGTTGAAGTTACCGAGTTGAAATACGATGATACGGTACGTCTGGCTCGTCGCATGGCTCAGGAAAATGGCTGGCATCTCATTCAGGATACGGCTTGGGAGGGTTATACTGAAATACCGCGCTGGATCATGCAGGGTTATATGACCATGTGTGCAGAGGCTGTGAGCCAGATGTCGCAAGCAGGAATACGCCGGCCGACCCATGTCTTTGTGCAGGCCGGGGTCGGATCGTTGGCAGCCGCCGTAGCCGGTCATCTGCACAATCAGTTTCGGGACAACCCGCCGCGATTCATCATCATGGAGCCAGATAGTGCGGCCTGCTTTCTTGCTTCTGCTGCGGCGGGAGACGGTCGCCCCCACGCGGTTAGCGGCGATCTGAACACCATTATGGCGGGTCTGGCCTGCGGTGAACCAAGTTCCATTGCCTGGGAGATTTTGAGAGATTTCCCCAGTTGCTACCTAAGTTGCGCTAACTTCGTGGCGGCCAACGGGATTCGTATCCTGGCTAATCCCCTGCCGGGTGACGCTGCGGTTGTCGCCGGTGAGTCTGGTTCGGTGGGCATCGGTTTGCTGGACCTCCTGGCCAATAACCCTGATTTTGGTAAATTAAAACAAGAACTGGAAATTGGTCCTGATTCCAACCTGCTGTTTTTCAATACTGAGGGTGCAACAGACCCCGAAAACTATCGTGAAATTCTCTGGCACGGGAAATATCAGCCGGAGGGCCTTAACTAAGGAGGCAATATGTCGGACCCGATCCACAATCCCATGAATGAACCGCGCTATTGCGGAATCCCGACGTTTATGAGGACTCCGCTTGCAGCGGATCTGAATGATTTGGACATCGCCTTGGTGGGGGTACCCTATGACGGTGCCGTTGAAGCCAGGTCGGGTGCGCGCCAGGGGCCCAGACAGATAAGAGACATGTCGAGCATGATGCGGTCAATTCACCATGTGACACGAATAAATCCGTATGAATTGTGCAGCGTCGCCGATGTTGGCGATGTTCATTTCAAACAGATATTTGACGTTGAAGCCAGCCTTGCTGACATAACTGGTTTCTATGAGAACCTTTATAGCGCCGGCATCGTGCCATTAAGCGCCGGTGGTGATCACTCGATTACTTTGCCGATAATGAGGGCGATTGCCAAAGATCACCCTGTCGGACTGGTGCATATTGATGCCCACACGGACTGCTGTGACGAGGAAATGAATTCCAAATACAGCCATGGGACACCTTTCCGAAGAGCTGTCGAGGAAGGGTGGCTGGACCCGAGACGAACCATTCAAATAGGGATTCGTGGTGCAGCAAACTCTGATGAAAGTTGGGAGTTTGGACCCAAACACGGCATCCGGATTGTGTATATAGAGGAGTTCAATAAACTTGGAATTGAAAAAGTAATCGCTGAGGCGAGGCGTGTGGTTGGTGATGGTCCGACCTATGTTTCTTTTGATATTGACAGCATTGACCCCGCTTTTGCCCCTGGGACAGGGACCCCGGAGGTTGGAGGACTGACGACGATAGAGGCGCAGGGCTTAATCCGTGGGCTGAGAGGGTTGAACCTTGTCGGCGCAGATGTCGTTGAGGTATCACCACCATTCGATCCATTCGGCAATACCGCTTTGATCGGGGCGACAATAATGTATGAGATTCTATGCCTTCTTGCTGAGAAAATACATTCAGACTCTAAATGAAGGCAGCCTTACGCGGAATTTGCGGGGGACAATTGTCTGAAATAAATATCTGATTAGCATCAATCTTCCGGCGCGACGTGAAAGAGGCTGTCAATCAGGGGCCAAAAATCCACAATTACCATATTGTTAATGCAGATGTTTTCCCGAATATGTCAGGTACGATGATTAAGTTCATTATTAAATCTTGCAGCACAACGTTCGCGATAAGCGGCGGCGACGAGAAGTTTCGGACTACACCGCAATTTTAGAATTTGCTTTAAAATTTAGTGAAGAAGTTTATTCCGTCCGGTTCATTGCACGGTTAGCACGGACTCAAAGGAGTCCAGAAACCCTTCAATGCTTTTACTTTCGATTGTCAGACTGGGATCTATTCTAAGAACGTTGAGACCAGGCCGCTGGGCCACTATATAACCTCGGAGCAGAAGTTCTTTTCGAACCTGAGATGTATACGTGCCTCTCGAGTCGTCAGTTAATACAATTGCTGCCATCAGCCCTCTGGCCCGAACCGATAGTCGCACCCAACGGGTCATTCTGATGAGATTGGGCATAGGGTAATGGCTTATCCGCCAATCGGGACGCCACCGTCGTCGAAAAGGCAGCCACGCTGACAGGGTACCCATTTCCAATTCCTTTCCCAATAGCAACGATATCGGGGCAGAGATCGTAATGCTGGTAACCAAACCATCTCCCGGTTCGGCCAAGACCAGTGGTCACTTCGTTGGCGATGATCAAGCCTTTGCCTCTCCGAATTCTTTCAACAATATTTCTGATGAGCTTCTTTGGAGGGAATCGCACAAAGCCTGATGAACTGCCAGGTTCAAGTAGAAAACCACCAATGTTTGAGAATGGAATCGTTGACCAATGTTCGCATTTATCATTACATTCGATGGCATGTGGACAATCTTTGCATTTCGTCCAGTCAAAGCAGAACCATTCGTCTTCCCGCTTTTCCCATGCGGAGCCATAGGATCCGCAGTACGAGTCCGTCATGGTCATCAACAACGGCCGTTGTTCTATCTGGCGCGTTGCCCTTATGCTGTACTCGACTGCTTCACTCCCTGAGCAGAGGAAGACACACTTCCCTTGATCGAATTCAAGTAAGGACAATATTTCCTGTGCGGCTTCTTCCACGGCAGTGCTCGAATAGCAGAAACCGGTGTGAGCAATACGAGCGGCCTGATCGGACAAGGCTCGAACTATTCTTGGATGAGCATGTCCGATTGCGGTGCTCCAGACACCAGATTCCAAATCAACGTAGACATTTCCGTCTGAATCGTAGAGATGACAGTTTTCTGCACGGACTATATTGGGAAGTGATAAATCATGCCCAGGGTACCAGAGTAAGTTGCTCATTGAATTGTCCTGATGGTTTATAATTTGTAGTGTGGTCTTGCCCACGAAAAGTGACACAGCTAATATTTTAAAAATGACCTACTTACCTCGGTGCTGACACACCTGATTTCTTGTTCCAGAGGCGTGACTTATAGAACATTGCTGATCTACTGGTTAAGCATCCTCCTTTGCCGAGCTATTGTAAGAGTACATATTTATATCTTCGCGTAACTGCCAGTCCTTGTTTGACCAATAATTATTTGCGAGATCGTTGGTCTTCAATACGAAAATATGAGTTTTACTTATACCACTCTTTTTCAAGGCGCGAATACACGACATGAACAGTTTGCCACCGATGCCCTGATTCCGGTTGTCTTGATTAACAACCAGGTGCTGCAGATATCCACGACGGCCATCATGTCCGCACATGACGCAGCCCACTATTTTAGACTCAACGGCAGCAACAAAACTTAAACCAGGATTACGATGCAAATACTTGCTTGTTGCCTCTTTTGAATCTGCGTCTCGAACCGTCACCCCTGGTGTCTCCTGTAGCAGCACAATGATGTCGTCGTAGTCATCAATTGTCATTTGCCGGATCTTCATAATACTTCTCGAAGGTTAGTTTTCTGGGGAAGGTGTCAGTATCATGCTGCGTAACTCTGAATAATCTTGTGCATGTGGTAACCCTTGTGTCGGCTCGGATTGTTCTCCAAACAAAATGGATTTCATGCCGCAACTCTTTGCCGCAAAGACATTTCCCGGCCGATCATCAATAAAGAGAATCTCTTCCGGTTTGGATCTTGAGATAGCACAGAAAGCTTCGTACATCTCTGGCGAGGGTTTTCTGGTTTTCACATCACCACTGATGACAAAACCATCAAATAAAGTTTCTAGATCAAACGTCCTTCTTAACGTAATTGACCATTCGCTGACATCGTTGGAAAGACACCAGATCATGTCAAAGGACTCTCTTGCGTCAGCTATGAACTCTTTGGCACCACTTACAAGGCAGTGATTGCTGAGATAGTCATCTTCTGTCTCGGGGGACAAGCCTAATTGTTCCCAAAAAACTGAAGACGCGAATGCACCTAGACTGCATTGATGATACAGACTCTTGATTCTCTCTGCGCTTTCCTCTCTGTGTTTGCAAATATAGGGAACCAACAGTTCTGCAACATCATCCCCCGACTGGTAGATCACTCCCATTGCATCCAACGCCAAGACTTTCATCTGTTAGCTCCTTGGTGCGACCTTTTGCACCGTTGGCATCAGCATAAAACTTATGGCAAACAGGCAAGCGATCATCAGCCAGATGTCGTTACAAGTCATCAACAAGGATTCGCGTTCAACCAGCATCGACAATAGCTGAAGTCCTCCCTGCTGAGCCTGAACCAGATCTGTGGTCTGCCCTGCAACAGATGACGAAAATGAAGTGATGATGTCACTGGTAGGATAACGGGCCGGGTTGAGAACCTCGGCCAGACGCTGGTGATGAAGGCTGGAGCGCAGCTCTACCAGGGTGTTGATGACGGCGATGCCGATGCCGCCGCCAAGGTAGCGCATCAGGCTGTAGAGGCTGCTGGCGTTTGCTACTGCTTCGGTGGGCAGACTGCCAAGGGCCAGTTCGGTGATCGGCGACATGCACATCATCATGGCAAAACCGCGCATAGCCTGGGGGAGCAGAAGTTGATCGAACCCTGTTTCCGCAGTCATAAAGGCGTTGATTGATAAGGACGCGCCGAAAAGGACCAGCCCGATGGCAAGGGTGATTCGTACTCCGAGTTGTGTTCTGAACAAGCGCACGACCGGTAGAGAAATCATCATAGCCAATCCTGGAACCATCATAACTTTGCCGATTTCCAGACTGTTGTAATCACGCACGCTGCTTAAGAAGACTGTCATCAGATAACCTGAACCGAAAAGGCCCAGACCCATGATGAAGTTGAAGAGACAGCCAGTGGCGAAGTTACGATCACGAAAGGCGCGCAGATCGATCACCGGGTGGCGGCAGGTCAGCTCTCGCCATAACAGCAGTCCAGCTGAGGTGACGACGATAAAACTGAGAGCTACAATCGGCCGCGAGTCGAACCAGTCACTCTCGGTGCCTTCGCCGAGCACATATTCAAGACAACCGAGAAAGACGGCGATGAGGATAATTCCCTGGTAATCGAATTTCTTTAACAAACTTAGGTTTGGTGGAGGGCACTTCACCAAATAGAAAACAGATGTTGAAACAATCATGCCTGGCAGAACATTGAGAAGAAAGAGCCAGCGCCAGGAATAAGTTTGCGTGATCCAGCCGCCCAGGGTTGGGCCGATGGTCGGTGCCAGGGCGATGATGAGCACGACGAAGAGAGTGACGTTAGCCTGACGCTCACGCGGGAAGAGGGCGTAGATGGCCTGGTAGAGCAGCGGAATCATGGCCCCGGCGAACAAGCCCTGAAAGATTCTGAAGACCATGATCGATTCGATCGACCAGGCGAGCGCGCAGCAGACGCTGGAGAGGGTGAAGAGGATACAGGCCAATGTGTAGAGATACTTGAGGGAGAGCGACCTGGAGAGCCAGCCGGCCAGAGGGATCATGATCACTTCGGCGATAATGTACGCGGTCTGGATCCAGGAGGCTTCATTGATCGTTGAGCCTAAGCTGGCACCGATCTCAGCCAGAGAGCTGGCGACGATCTGAGTGTCGAGCACCGCCATAAAGGTGCCGCCGGCCATGGAGAAAAAACCGATCCACGTGCCGAGAGAGATGGTCTCTGCAGAAGTGGCCCCCTGAGTCATTGTCCTCTGAGTCATGGCCTGTCCAGTAGACCCGCCAACTCCTTCCGCTCGGTCAACGGAGCCGCTTTGGTGTTGATGCTGACTTCTACAGACATGCCAGGCAGAAGCCTTTTATCCTGATGTGAGTTTTTGTCGACAGTAATTTTCACCGGTATGCGCTGCACGATTTTGGTGAAATTGCCACTGGCGTTCTCAGGTGGCAGGAGACTGAATTCCGCACCGCTGGCTGGAGAGAGGGATTGAACCCGACCGGTAAAATGGTGGTCGGGGAAAGCGTCAACCCCAATCTCGACTTGCTGACCTTCCTGCATGTGAGCCAGCTGAACCTCTTTGAAGTTCGCTTCTACCCAGACATCATTTAAGGGAATCAGTGCCATCAGAACAGAGCCTGGGCGTACGTATTGCCCGGTTTGAACTCGTCGGTTGCCGACGGTTCCGGAGATCGGCGCGCAGATGCTGGTGTCGGCGACTTCCTGCTGTAACAACTTGAGATCTTCCTGATGTTGACCGATCTCTGCTGTAATCCGCTGCTTTTCGGCAAGGAGCACGTTCAGCTCCTGTTTCGCCATCTCCAGGCTCGCCTCGGCTCCAGACTTTTCGGCCAGGGCTTTATTATTGTTGGCCAAGGCCTCGTTGTACTCGAACCATGAAAGGACTTCTTCGGCGAAGAGCTTGTCAAATTTACGATAGACTTCTGCATTTCTCTGTAAGTTGACTTCAGCAACGACCAACTGCGCTTTAGCCAAGGCAATTTTTGAGCTCTGTTGCTTGCGCTTTCCTTCCACCACGAGCAGGGCCGCCTGCCGTTCCAGAAGGTTGTTCCTGCCGCGCTCCATGCGCACCTTGAATTCCATGTCCTGAATACGTACCAAGGGTTCACCGGCGCGAACAACCTGGTTGTCGGCAACCAGCACACTCTCCACGTAGCCGGCAACCTTGGTGCTGATCGGCGTAATGTCGGCGCGGATATAGGCATTGTCGGTGGTCTCAACGTAGCGGCCGGTCTGCCACCAGTACCAACCGAAACTGGTGGCGGCAAGCAACAGGACAAACAAAAAGACGTATGGCAATAATCGCTTCATCGTTCCTCTTCAGTCTTTTCGAGATGAGGATAATGGCAGGCGACCTGGTGCCCGGGGTCAATCACCTGTAAATAAGGGGTCTCGCGTGAACAGTTTGCTTGTGCTCGAGGGCAGCGGGTATGGAAACGACAACCTGGTGGTGGCTCTGTAGCAGAGGGCAGCTCGCCGGGCAGGATGTCGATCTTTATCGGTGGTAGCTCCGGGTCAGGGTGAGGAATGGCACTCAGCAATGCACGTGTATAGGGGTGCGCCGGATACTGGTAAAGCTTTTCTGTCGAAGCAACCTCACAGAGATGACCGAGATACATCACGGCGACTCGGTCGCAGATGTTTTTCACCACGGCCAGATCGTGTGAGATAAAGAGCATTGAAAGGCCATACTCAGTTTTTAAATCTCTCAGCAGGTTGATGATCTGGGCCTGTACGGAAACATCAAGGGACGAGACCGGCTCATCGCAGACTAACAATTGCGGGTTGCAGATCAAAGCCCGAGCGATGCTGGCACGTTGACACTGTCCACCGGAAAGCTGGAACGGCAAACGGTCTTGGTATTGCTCGGGGTCAAGGCCGACAGTCTCGAGCATTTTCCGTACTTGCTCGTGCCGCAGGTCTTTGTCACTATTTGTTGTCGCTCGCAGTGGCGCTTCGATGCTTTTGCCGATTTTGCAGCGAGGGTTCAAAGAAGCGACCGGATCCTGAAAAACCATCTGGAACTGCTGGCGCAGCAGGCGAAGGCCCTGGCGATTCATTTTTGTCAGATCGACGCCGTTTAAAAGAACCTTTCCGGACGTTGGCTTGGGTAACTGCATAATGGCCTTAGCCACAGAAGATTTCCCACAACCGGACTCGCCCACCAGGCCGAAGGTCTCGCCTCTGACAATATCGAAGCTGACTTCCGAGACAGCATGGACTTTACGGTTCCGTCCAGTAGCATACTCAACCACCAGCTCCTCGACCTGCAGCAAGGGTTCATTCAGCAAAGCTTTATTCTGCTTCATGCCGCCCCCTTGCACTTTATCAGCGGGTGCCAGCAAGCGTAGTAGTGGGCGGGGTTTTGGACGTCTTGCGTCAAAGGAGGTTCAGCCTCGCAGCAAAGCTTATCTGCTCCGGGGCAACGAGGAGCAAAATGACAGCCAGGTCTTATTGCCGAGAGGTTCGGCGGTTGTCCTTCGATGGTGTGGAGTCGTTTCCCAAGAGTATCTTCCAAGCGGGGAATCGAATCAAAGAGAGCCTTGGTGTAGGGCATGCGCATGTTGGCAAAGAGTTCTCTGGTTGGAGCCTGCTCAACGATTTTGCCCGCATACATCACCGCGGTTTGTTGAGCCCGTCCTGCAACCACGCCGAGGTCATGAGTGACCAGGATCATTGCCATGTTGCGTTCGGCTTGAATCCTGTCGAGCAGGTTGAGAATCTCGGCCTGAACCGTGACATCCAGGGCTGTGGTCGGTTCGTCGGCGATCAACAGTTTCGGCTCGCAGGCCAGCGCCATGGCGATCACCACTCTTTGTCGCATGCCACCAGAAAGCTGATGTGGGTAAGCGTCGACTTTATGCTCCGGCTGAGGCAACCCGACCGTATTGAGTAGCTCAATGGCCCTCAATCTTGCACTCTTTCGGTTCATGCCCAGGTGATAACGCAGTGG
>JAAXQF010000393.1 GCA_012974435.1 Desulfuromonadales bacterium
AGTGATCGCTGCTGTCAGGGTCGTCTTGCCGTGGTCAACGTGACCGATCGTCCCGATGTTGACATGCGGCTTAGTCCGCTCAAACTTGGCTTTTGCCATTGCGTTATCCTCCCTCTTTGTCTTGTTCTTAAATAATGTTTCTTGTTTTTTTGCCAGCACAGTGGCTGCTGGCCCCATTTTAAACGAAATCAAATACCGTTGGCCGTCACGTTTTTTAACTGGCAACGAAATGGAGCCCACAATCGGATTCGAACCGATGACCTCATCCTTACCAAGGATGTGCTCTACCTACTGAGCTATGTGGGCCTGCCATATCGTCACTGCCCTTAGACAGCCTGGTAATTGGAGCGGGAAACGGGATTCGAACCCGCGACCCTCAGCTTGGAAGGCTGATGCTCTAAGCCAACTGAGCTACTCCCGCATAAATCGTTTCGTTGGGCCTTTATAACTAAATCTTACGAATTCTTCTTTGTGGATTCCGGCAATCCCATCCTCGCAGTCGCTACGGTTAACAACCTCCTGCGCCAAACAGTCCTGCTTTTCTCCGGCAAGTCTTTCTTAGTGGTGGAGGGGGGAGGATTCGAACCTCCGAAGTCTACGACGTCAGATTTACAGTCTGATCCCTTTGGCCACTCGGGAACCCCTCCAGGGGACATCTATTATTCAGCTTTATGGGGAGTCAGGCTCCCCGACAACCCAATGGAGCTGGCGAGAGGAATCGAACCCCCAACATCCTCATTACAAGTGAGGTGCTCTACCAGTTGAGCTACGCCAGCACAAGGGGCGTTATATACATCAGCACCAGGCAGATTGCAAGAAAAAATTCACAACTTTCTGGTAGCGACACCACAAGTGCGCAGTTATAACGAAAACCGCCGGCCGTGTCAAACAACAAAACAATCCTTATGTGAGAAAAGATTTCCCCGTGGGAATCTCCATCCTGTCAAACATAACCGCCTTAGCTATAGTTATAAGGAGCCATAGGAACCCTTTTGTCCTTCTCCCTCCTGAAGACACCCCCATTTTTTTCGTCTACTTCCCGACCACAAAAAGCCTGACAAAGGATTCTCAACTCCTGGCGCACCCCGGTCTGAGTAAAATCTAGAGATAAAGGCTTAACCCAGCCTCGGGCTCTTCGTGATCCTTTCCGACACCAGGCTGACCCTTGGTTTACCAATCAGAGGATTTTCGTCTACCAACAGAGTACAACCATAGCTTTGCGACAACTGTTCTCCGGTCAAGACCTGCTGTGGTGTACCTACATTCTCGACTTCACCGTCCTTAAGAAGCAGCAATCGATCGGCATAACTGGAGGCCAGATTCAGGTCATGAGAAACCATAACAATGGTGACCTGAACTTCTCGCCGTAACCGCTCCATCAGATCCATGATCCTTAACTGGTGAGCCGGATCAAGAGAAGCGGTCGGCTCATCAAGAAGCAGGATTTTCGACTGCTGACAGATCGCCCTGGCAATAATGACCCGCTGTCGCTCACCACCACTGAGTTGACCAAGGCGACGCCCGGCCAGATGAATCACCTCCGTAAACTCCATCGCCTGTTCTGCCAGCGCCAGATCCTTCTTGCCCTCAACAGCCAATAGGCCAAGATGAGGATAACGCCCCATCAACACCGTCTCTGCAACAGTAAAGGGGAAATCTGCATTAATTTGTTGAGGCACCAGGGCAAGAGTACGGGCAAGTTCTTTTTTCGCATAATCGGAGATCGGACGTTGGTGAACATGAATGTCGCCCTCCTCCAGTGGATGCAATCCAGACAAGGCTTTAAGCAGAGTGGTTTTACCAGCCCCATTCGGACCAATGATGACAAAGAATTCACCTTGTTCAATCTGCACAGAGACATTCTTGATGACTTGGCGGTCGCCATACTGAAGGCTGACTCCACGGATATCGATCATACTCATTGTCTCGACCTCCAAAGCAGGCCAATAAAGAGCGGCGCGCCAACTAAAGCCGTGACAATACCCACCGACATTTCACCTTGACTCGGCAGGCTACGGGCCAACAGATCGCAAAGGATCAGGTAGGACGCCCCCGTCAAAACACACGCGGGAATCAGAATACGGTGATCAGAACCAAGTGCCAGACGCAGGATGTGCGGGATCGTTAAGCCGACAAAACCAATTAACCCGGAGTGACAGACAGTCAGGCTCACCATCAAGGAAGCCGTTAGCAAGAGGACCAAAGTAACCGCCGCGACATTGACACCCATGGCAGAGGCACTTTCACGTCCGGTCAGGAGCAGGTTGAGTGGCTGTGCAAGCAGGAAGATCACAAGAAAACAAGGAAGAACCCCGAGTAGCAGAGGCAGGCTATCCGCACCAACAGACGAAAGGTCGCCCATCAGCCAGAAAATAATTTTCTGCATTTGCACGGTTTTGCTGACGGAAATCAAAAACATGATGATCGCGCCGCAAAAAGCATTGACCATCACCCCCGCCAAAAGCAGGGAATCACTGTGCCCTTCTCTGCGATTACTCAGCAGAAGAACCAGTGACAAGACCATAAGCGAACCGACAAAAGAGCTCAGCGTCAACCCTGGGAAAAGGCTGAACCCGGCCAGAATGCCGAGGATAGCTCCCACAGCCGAGCCGCCAGAGATACCGAGGATATAAGGTTCAGCTAAAGGGTTGCGCAGTAACGCCTGAAACACTAAGCCACCGAGAGAGAGTGTCGCTCCAACAGTCGCAGCGAGGACAATCCGTGGCCAGCGCAGTTGCCAGATGATCACTTCAAGAGTCTCATCATCAGCCTGCCCCAGCAACACCCTCCAAGCGTCAGCAGTACTACCGGACGATCCGATAGCCAAACCGAGCACAACGGAGACGATCAACACTGAGAGAAGGATCAGCGTGACGGCAATCAGTTTTCTATAGACAGGGCTATATCCAAGCATCTTCTTGACTCTTGTTCTCCGGAGTTACTGAACGCCAATGAGTTTGGGGTGTAATAGACCAACCAAATGTTCAAGTGCATCAATCAACCTCGGTGAGGGACGGTCAAAGAGATCCGCGTCAACCACATACAAGCGATGATTGTTGACCGCTGGAATCTGCGGCCAAGCTTCCCAACGGTCGCGGAGTTCCTGGCCCGAATAGCCGCCCCCCATAGAAGCAAGAAGAACAACATCAGGCATGAGCCCCAGAAGCTCTTCCCAGGAGTAGCGCGGATAACCGTTGCGATCAGCGGCCAGATTGACGGAACCCGACCTGACCAGAAGCTGGTCAAGGAAGGTGTCGGCACCGGCAGAGATAATCGGCTGGGCATCGATCTGAAAGAACACCCGAGGGCGTTCTTTAACCTTTTCAAGTTGCCGGGCGACCCTGTTCAATCGCTGACGGTAGCCTGATGCCAGAGCAGAAGACCGAGCTTCTGTCCGATAGATATCACCAAGGCGAACCACTGTATCAACGACATCTTCCAGACTCTTCGGGTCAAAGACATAGACCGGGATCCCCAGCGACTCAAGCCGTTCCACAGAGGCTTTCGGATTGCCATCCCGGATGGCCAGACAGAGTTGCGGACGTAAACTGACTATTTTTTCAATATCCAAGGCAACGTAAGTGCCAACCTTCGGCAATTGTATCGCCGCTTCAGGAAAGGTGGAGAATCGGGTTGCGCCGACCAGTGCAGCGCCACCCCCAACCTCGAAACTGGTTTCGGTGAGGCTGGGGGCAAGAGACACGACCCGCGTCAAAGGCTCCACAAACGCAACCCGGCGGCCAATCTGGTCGATCAATTCGCGACTGTGTGCGGGAGCCACCAGAAGAAAGGAGAAGAGCAGTAAGAATAAGGGCTTTTTCATCATGGGCCTTTGGAACGAAACAGGGACTAAGTACGACGACGGATAAAAACTTTCATCGACACTGCAGTTCACGCCATATTCCGAATACTCGTCATTAATAATATTGTTAGCAGCGACGCAAACCGAACCTTCAACCAACAACAACGAGAGTTTGCCAGCCCGATGAGAACGGAGAACCCCGCCGCAAGCGGCGGGGCGTTAGACCTTGGCTACTTAATAAATGCTAGAAATACGCGGTCAATCCGGCGAACAATTCACGAGGCGGCATCGGGTAGCCAGGATTTGCCTCGTAGTTTTTGTCAAACAGGTTTTTCACAGAAACGGTCGCATCGATGGCGACTTCGCCGAGCATTATGGCATGAGTCAAGGCCAGATCGGCGACAAAATAGTCTTTGTCCTTGCGGGTGGCTTCGGGGTAGTAGCGCAGGTAGCGGCCATCGAAGCGCAGCGTGGTCTCCTCGAACGGTTTCAGGGTGATATACCCGTGGGTTTCGTGCCGTGGTTTGCCGAGAAGGTATTCATCCCTGTCACGATCTTTCGGGTGCAGATAAGTATAGTTGCCGCCGATCGTGGCAAAACTGCAGAGAGCAAATTGACCATCGACTTCGACACCCCAGATACGTGCATCATTAACATTGACCGGGCTGTAGACGAAGAATTCGTCTGGCTGCCAACTGATCAGGTCCTCGGCGTCACGAAGAAAACCGGCCAGCGAAACACGGCCAGCGTCACCAAGGGTCTGATCCAGAGCCAGTTCGTACTCCCAGGCCGTTTCAGGATCGAGATCCGGGTTCCCCTTGCTGAAAAAATCCGCAGGCCAGTAGAGGTCATTCAATGTGGGCGCACGAAACGCCTTGCTCGCCGAGAGCCGCACACGGGTAGAATCGGTCAGGTCCACATGAAGTGCGGCACGTGGGCTCAACTCATTATCAAAGTCAGAATGAATATCATAACGCAGGCCGAGCAGCAGGGTCAGTGTCGGCATCAGGTCGGTCTGGTATTGGCCAAAGACGGCGCCATGTTCCTGATCCTCATCACCAATGTTGGTTGAGTCAAGCTCATCACGATAGTAGTCGCCACCCAGTAAAAAAGTTTGGCCAGCGTAATCCTTTTCAGCGTGAATTTCCGCGCCATAAGTATCGATTTTGTGGGTCTCGTTGATCGGTGACCAACCGCCCGGATCCCTGTAGTCATTACGATGGTGCTCGTAAATGCCGCGTGCGGTCAAATTTACTGGCCCCACCGGCGCTTCCACTTTCAAGGATGCCACAGTACGCTTATCTTCCTGCTCGGCATCTGGGCTCGGCCATGAATCGGAACCCGGGATGCTACTTTTATAATCGAGGTGATAGGTTGACAGCTCAATATCAACATCCTCTGCCGGAGAGTAACCAAACAGACCATTGACGGTATATTGATCGTAATCCGAATTCTTCCGGTAACCATCCGATTCCTGTGACTCGGCGCCAAGACGATAACGGAAATTTCCAAGCTGGCGTGAGGTCGAGCCACTGACGATCCGGGTGTCGCGCTCGCCTTCCGTCCAGCCGACCTGAGTAGAGGGGGTCTCTTGCGGAGACCGGGTAATGATATTGATGACCCCGCCCAGAGCGTTGGAGCCGTAAAGCGCCGAAGCCGCACCACGCAGGACTTCGACTCGTTCAATCTCATTCAAAGCGACCGGCAGCTGATTCAAGTCGAACTGGCCGTTCTGTGGCGAGTTGAGACGAACTCCATCGATCAGAACCAGAACCTGTGATGCTTCCGAGCCACGGATACTCGCGCTGGAGAGTGAGCCAGCCGGTCCACTGCTGACCACATGCAGACCAACAACATCTTGCAAGACTTCGTCCAGCCGAGTCGCCCCGCGCGCGGCAATTTCCTCGGCAGTCACGACAGCAACCGAGGCCGAAGCTTTCGACAGCGGCTCGGCCATACGAGTCGCCGTAACCACAACTTCATCCATCAGCGATTCCGACAAATCCGTTTCCGCCGCGAAGGCCGATCCAACTACCCACAGCCCCAACAACACCAACATTAAACTTCTGTACATTTCCAACTCCTGTTACACAAGGGACCGGGGAGGCAGAAAATAAAAAAATCCCCGGTCAATAAAAATTGATCCGGGGATTCCCTGTAATATCCACGAATTTTCAGGCAACTATCCATTGACCACGAGGACAGCAACTCAACTTCTTTCAGACAGGTCTTCTGACTTCCGGTTCGTCCTACTGATCGCGTCTTCCCAACCCGTCATGAGTCAGTGACATACTTGCGATGTTCGTCCCCGGTTACAGCGGCGGGCCCGTCCCGGATTCACACCGGGTTTCCTTTTAAGCCTTACGGCATCTGAACTTTGTGCCCGCACCTTACCCAATCACCTGCCACCAAGTCAAGAAGCCTCTGCAGCCTGTTGAGCTTAAAAAAATTGACCACAGAAAGGCCTCGGATATCACTGGAGCAACACTCTTGACCATCACCAATAAAAACATCTATCCGTTAACAGAAGTTGGACAAAAGATCTTAAATCGACTAAAACCAATAAACTCATTACTCAAAACAACAGAAGGAGCTTTATCATGGCAAGAGCAAGTGCACGACATATCCTGGTTCCCGGTGAAGCCGATTGCAACACCCTCAAAGGCTTGATCGAAGGCGGTGAAGATTTCGCCGAGATCGCCAAAACACATTCCCAATGCCCCTCAGGCAAGCAGGGCGGTGCCCCTGTCTCTGCACACAATTGAAAAAGTCTGCGCTCAAGCTCATCTTCGGCGGCCTCTGGCTCAGCCTGTTTCTTTTTGCACTGTTCAACTGGTGGCAATCGGGAATAGCTCTAACCAGCGTACCCTCGCTCCTCCAGGGATGGCTCGACAACGTTGGGCTGCTCAATGCAGCCTTCATCTACATCGTCTTTTATGCCATACGACCCTTGATCCTCTTCCCGGCAACCCTCCTGACAATCGCATCGGGACTGATATTCGGCCCCTGGCTCGGCACCCTCTTCACCATCATCGGTGAGAACGCCAGCGCCAACTTCGGCTTTGCCCTGGTACGCTGGTTTGGTCGTGAAAGCATCGCGGCACACTCCACGCCCCTGATGAGTCGTTGGGACGAGAAGCTCAGAAAGAACGGTCTCGTCACAGTCATGACCATGCGCCTGATCATGCTCCCCTTCGATGCTGTGAACTTTGGCTGCGGCCTAACCTCAATCCGTCATCGTGATTATGCAATCGGCACATTTATCGGCATCCTGCCCTCCCTGATTGGATTTGTTCTACTTGGCGGCATCGCTGCGCCAGGGGTTCACAATCACACTCTGGTTGTGGTTCTCTCGGCACTGTTTATGTTGTTGGGGTTCGGGATCGCTCATTACCTTAAACGTAGAGATAGTGCTGAGATGCCTTCCAAATAACCTGACCTTAAGAATTTCGCAACATCCCCTTCCATGAAAACACCACAAAGAACAATAGACTAACCGTCGGGTCGCGTCCCGCAGACCATAACCCTGTCAAGGAATCTGACCAAACACCCGACTCTTACCCAAAAACGCCCCCCGTCGCATACATAACTTGAATGGTAAAGGTTTAGTGATATCGTTACTCGAAAGGTAGAATTCCTCGTCAAACATCTTTAGGCAAGGAAAAGCAATGACAAAGCTAGCCATCGTTCAAAAAGCCCCCGTCTTTCTGGATAAAGAGAAAACCATCGCAAAGGCAGTTGATTCCGTTAGCGAGGCTGCAGCAGAAAATGCTGACCTGGTTATCTTCACCGAGACCTTCATCCCCGGCTATCCCACCTGGATCTGGCGCCTCAGACCTGGTGGTGACTTTGCTCTCTCAGAAGAGCTGCACGAGCGGTTATTGCGTAACTCGGTGAGTATGGAATCGACCGACCTGGATCCACTTTATGAAGCCGCCCAACAGCATAACGTCACTATTGTTTGCGGCATCGTAGAAAGAGACCACCAACTCAGCCAATCAACCCTCTACAACAGCATGGTCGTCATTGACACAGACGGAACCCTTCTCAACAAGCACCGTAAACTCATGCCAACTAATCCCGAACGCATGGTGTGGGGCTTTGGCGACGCCTCAGGACTCAAAGCCGTTGCAACACCTGCAGGCCGCATCAGCACGTTGTTGTGTTGGGAGAACTACATGCCATTGGCCCGATATGCTCTGTATGCACAAGGCGTGGAAATCTATATCGCGCCAACTTACGACAGTGGTGAGGGTTGGATAGGAAGCTTGCAACACATAGCACGCGAAGGTCGATGCTGGGTCGTGGGCTGCGGCAACCTGATTCAGGCCAGTGATCTGCCTGAAGACTTCCCGGACAAGGACAACCTCTACCCGGACGCAGAAGAGTGGGTGAACCCGGGCGACTCCATAGTCATTGCACCAGACGGTGAGATTGTGGCCGGTCCAATGCACAAAGAGACAGGAATTTTGTACTGCGAGATAGATCTGGAGAAAGTCAGCAAACTGCACGTGAATAACCGGCCTCAGTCACCTGTGGAGTTTGACGATTAGAAGATATTCCAACAATCCAGAGGCAGGAGAAAGACTATGAATCAGACAGCAACTTATAAGGGCCGTTGCTTTTGTGGCGCGGTACAGTTCACGGTAACAAGCGAACCGGAGCTAGAGGCCTATTGTCATTGCGACTCATGCCGTCACTGGTCGGCAGGGCCTGTCAATGCCCTAACTCTCTGGGCTCCGGACAACTTCAAAGTCACGCAAGGTGCAGACAATATCGGTGCGTTCGACAAAACAGCAGCGACCACTAACGAAGCGGGCATGAGTAATCGAAAATGGTGCAAGACATGTGGTGGCCACGTATTTATCGACCACCCGGGGATGGGGCTCGTTGACATCCCGGCAGCCCTTCTGGAAGGGTTCCCCTTCAACCCTGCCTTTCATGTGCACTACCAGGAGAGCGTCCATCCCATGCCGGATGGTTTGCCAAAGTTCAAGGATCTCCCGGGAGCCGCAGGGGGCTCAGGAGAGGAAATCCCGGAGTAGAAGATTTCAACTGCAGTCTTACTGATGCTTTTTAGCTGAGGCCAAGCGCTGTCATACAACTCAAAGATAACGACAGCTCACCGGGAATTTCAGCAGGCACAGGCAGAGCTCGATATCAATTGGGGGCTGCGCCTGCTGCGACTTTTTCAGGACCAAAAGGTTTGAGAAGAATGATCAGGTAGGGTAGCAGCGTAAGGGCCGCAATCAGGGCGATTACCATGGCCAAACCGGTCAGCAATCCAAAGTAGATACTCGGAATGAAGTTGGAGAAGACCAGGATCGAAAAGCCGATAATGATAGTTACAGAGGTATAGTACATTGCGTAGCCAATGCTGCTGTGGCAGCGATGCATCGCCGCGATGTAATCTTTGTCCTCTTGGTACTCGCGTTTGAAGCGATGGATGTAGTGAATGGTGTCATCGACGGCAATACCAACGCTTATGGCCGCGATAGTGATCGTCATCATATCGAGAGGGATTCCGGCACACCCCATAAAGCCCAGAATAGTACCAACGGAAAGGAGGTTGGGAACTATAGCGATAAGGGAAACTTTCAAAGAGCGGAAAAGGACAAGAAACATCAGCATGAGAGCGGCAACCACTGCGCCAAGAGTCTTAATCTGTGAAGTGAAAAGACTTTGCAGCATATTGTTGTACAACAACAACAGACCGGCAAGTTGCACACGCTGCGGCTCAAAACCAAGAGACTGAGTTATGTCATGACGTATCGTTTGCAACAATTCGTTACGTCTCAGGTTCTTTTCCGAATCTCTTACTCGCAGGGAAAAACGGACCTGATTGTTATCAACGGAAACATAGGGGCTCAATATCATCTTGCGATAAGTCTCGGGCAACTCATTATAGATCAACGCCAGCTTAAAGTTATCAAGGTCCTTATTCTCGTTAATCCTACGACCAACCTTAAGCATCGTCCCCAGGGAGAGGACTTTACCCGCTGCCGGAAGGGACTCAAGGTAGTCATGGACAGCTTCGACTCGTTTCATTTTATGAGCAGTGAACCAGTACTGTGCTTCCAGTTCTTCCAACTCAAATTCCGCGTCCAGTTCCCCAAAGATATCTTCCTCTTCAGCTTCAACGAGCACTTCTGAAGTGGCATCCTCCTGGTCAAAGTCAATAACGACATCCAGGGGAGTCGTGCCGCCCAGTTGCTCGTCGATCACCTTCATCCCTTTATAGATCTCAGTCGATTCCCTGAAATAGTCAATAAAACTATTCTCCACAACCAGGCGAGAGGAGCCAACGATGCTACCGATCAGTAACAGGATGCTCAGTGTCAGGACGACACCCCCACGCCGCTCGGTAAAGCGGGCCAGAACCCGTGTGAAGGAGAAAGGTACGACGCAGTTGGTTGGCACGCGTTTGGGTAGAAGAAGCAACACCGTGGGGAAAATAAGGAAGGTCAAAAAAAGCGACACGATGATGCCGGCGCTCATCATCCAGCCGAAGTTGATCACCGGCAAAATGTCACACATGATCAAGGAACTGAAGCCTGCCACCGTGGTGATAACGGCATAACAGCAAGGCCTGGCCATTGACAGTACAGTCTCCAGAACCAACTTATACTGGCTTGTGTCAGGATCTCGGCAAATGAGTTCACGGTAATGCACAACCAAATGGATGACGACTGCCATGGTGATGATCAGTTGCAGTGAAATGAAGTTGGAGGAGATGACTGTAACCTCCCAACTGAAAGCACCAAGAAGTCCGCAAGTCGTCACGACCGACGCGACACCGCACAACAAAGACAGGACAATCCAGCGAAGCTGCCGAAAAATCAGCCACAGAGTCAGCGCCAGCAGACAGAGGACACCCGAGCCGAAGAGTTTCAAATCATTTTTGATGAAGGTAATCAGGTCGTCGGCGATCATACTGACGCCTCCGAGGAAGATTTCGGCTGTCCCCCGGTGCCGTTCCATGATAGCCCTGACCTCGGCAATGTTATCATGCTGCTTGGCCCGCATTGCGTCACGATGGGCTTTAAAGCGGGTCTGGATGGCACTGAGGCCCTCCATCTCCGCAGCAGACCACCCCGCGCCTGATCGCTGATGCAGTTGGTTGCGACGATTGAGGAGCTCTGTGTAGAGCGGATCGTTGGGCAGGTTCAATTGAAGAGCAGTCGTACGCAAATCAGGACTGACGAGAAGATTGCTATAAATGGGGCTGTTTTGAAATTCCTTACGGGCCAGGGACATATCAACCGAGGGTGATTCGAGAGTCTGAACATCTCGGACCAGCTCCTTGATAGGACGCGGCGGACTTTCCATCAGGGGCACATCCAGAATTGAGACGACAGACTCAACTCCTTCGAGAGCTTCTAACTCATTGCGCAAAGTGGCAAGATCAGCCAACACCGCGGCGGAGAAAAGATCCTCGTGGGGGGTATAAGAGACAATAAGAAAGTCAGAGGTCCCATAGCGGTCACTCACCAAACGGGTGAACTGCAGGTCCTTGTCATTTTCGAGCATCAGGGTTTCTGCCGAAGCGTCGATCTCAAGCTTTCGTGCCTGATACCCCAAACCGGCAACCACCAGCAGTGTCACCAGCAAGACAACTTTCGGATAGGCGAGGATGAGCCTGTCGTAGATAAATTTCAGCATTAGTTCTGTTCCGATCGGGCTCCAGACTTGTCAGATTCGGAAACGGCGAAGGAGTCATCCTCCTTGAGCTTTTCGAGAAGGCCTTCTATGGTGCCCTCGTTCAGAGCGTCATCGAACTGCGAGCGGTAAGTCTGAATAACACTTACACCGCCAACCTCCACATCATAAACCTTCCAACCTTCCGGTTTACGATAAAGTTTGTAGAGCATTTCGATACGGCTGTCTTTGGAGATCAAGATCGTCGGCACATGGACTTTTTTACCCTTCTGCTGCGGATCTCCGTAAACGATTTGTTCATCGGTATAAATATTCAGCTTCTCCAGAAAGGACTTCTTCAGACGCGCGATAAAGAGTTCTGAAAAGGCCGACTGATTCTCCTTGCTCAACTGTGGCCAATGTTTTTTCCCCAAGCTAAGTTTGGCCATGGCCCGGTAATCAAAGATAGGTGTAATAATCTGGATGATCTGCTCGTCCCGACCAACCTTATCAAGCGTTTTATCCTTCAAAATCTCCATCACGGAATTGACTTTTGTTTTCACCAATTCACCTGCCTCTGCGGGCCCGTCTGCTAGTGCCGGCGCTGAGAGCAGGAGGACAAAAAGGACAAAAAATAATATATTTCGCATAGTTACTCCTCGATCAGTTTCTTTCGACGCTGTTCGTAACCATCCCGGAGAAAAGTATAAAGATCAACAGCGTCGTGTTTCAGACTTTCGTATTCACCGATGTGCAGGGACGTATGATTGACCATTTTGAAGGCGCGCAAAGCCATACGCGTCTCAAAATCATCGACGTAAGTGATGGGGTCAAGGTAATGGTCAGGGATGAGTCCAAGAGTGTCACGCAGATTGGATGGGCCCAGTAGCGGGAGGACAATATGAAAGCCACTCCCTACACCGTAATAACCCAATGTCTGGCCGAAGTCTTCCGGATAGGGTTGTAACCCGTAGCGATTTTCGGCGGGGTCAAAAAGCCCCAACACTCCGACTGTCGAGTTAAGAGCGAAACGTGCCAATTCGGTTCCGGCCTGTTTCGGTTTGAGTTGCAGCAGGTTGTTGACGAATCGTACCGGCATCAGCAGGTTGCGGAAAAAGCGCCCTACGGCCAAACGACCGCCCTCGGGCACCACGAAACTATAGCCTTTGGCCACAGGCTTAAGCACCCAGAAGTAGGCCTTATCGTTAACCTGGGTCATCAATCTATTATAACCACTCAGTGGATCGATGACCGGTTCCAGAGTAGCGTCTTCGAACTCGTCTTCAAGTTCGAACTCGTCTTCAAGTTCGAACTCATCCTCAAGGTTGGTAGCGACAGCAGGTGGTTGTTCGACTTCGTCAGTTTGGGGCTCGTAGTTCTGTGCCTGGTGCACGCCACAACCGGTCAGAAAGACCGTTAAGGTGATCAGAAGAAAGATGAACCTGGCAGAAACGATCAGGTGAAACTTTGCCATTGAATCCTCCCGTCTTTAAAAAGCATTTGATCTGCTGACGTGGCGAATAAAACGGGACGCATAACACAACATGAGGTTGAGCTGCCGGCATTTCAGCTTACTGGTTGAAGAGCTTCAGGGACACAAGGGCAGAGGCAACGACACAAGCCCTCCCCTCCACGTCATTGATACGGCAAACAAGCAGCCGAATCTTTTCCAGCATCATCCCCATGACTTAAGTGTAAACCATACTCAAACCAGAGTCATCTCAACCGGTCAATTTATCATCGCTGCGACAAAGCTCGTTGCGCAACGGTTATCCTTTGACGGTTTTTTTTTGCCGCACTACTTCGAAAAGAGCGACCGCGCTTGCTGAAGAGGCATTCAGAGAGGAGACGCCACCGATCATCGGGATCTCCAGCAGTCCGTCACAAATCTCACGGGTGCGCTGACGCAGACCGTCGCCTTCACTACCGACCACCAACGCAAGGTTCCCGGAAAGGTTGGTATTGTAAAGAGGCTGAGCGCCCTCCCCGGCTGCAAGGCCATAAATCCAGAAGCTGGCCTTTTGCAACTGCTGCATGGCGCGGGCCAGGTTGGTCACCTGGCAGACGGCCAGATGCTCCACCGCACCGGCCGAGGCACGATCAACCACGTTGGTAATCCCACAACTGCGGTCCTTGGTGATAACCACACCTTGGCAGCCTGCCGCGTCGGCATTACGCAGGATCGCACCCAGGTTGTGTGGGTCGGTAATCCCATCGAGCAGGAGGAAGAAGCCGGTATCGCCGGAGGCCTGCCAGCTTTCGAGCAGGTCCTCAAGTTCCGTATAGGGGAAAGGCTCCATAGAGAGGACCGCCCCCTGGTGATGAGACTGCCCCGCCAAACGATCGAGGTCCTGGCGTTGCCGTTGCCGAACCGGTATACCACGCTCGCGGGCCAGCTCAACCAGCTCCTCAACACGTTGACCGCCTTGCTTTTCATTCACAAAGAGTTCGAGGGGCTGGCGACGACCGCGCAGGCCCTCACGAACCGGGTGAATGCCGTAAAGATAATCAATCATAGCTGTCTCTTTAATCGTTTATAAGTAATAACAGGATGCTGCTCTCTTCTACCCTATGCCTAAAGCCATGTAAACCCAAAACCCCACGACAGAATGTTAGACAAAGAGAAGGCAGGCCTGCCGCATCAACATTCGCTCGCAGCCTACTTGACCGTATTGCAAAAACATGGGCCACCACAGTTGCAGAAAAAGAGGCCGCTCTTTTTCAGACCGACATAATGCTGATCGTTTTTTAAATTATCTTGGCGCCATGAACCTATCAAGGTTAATCTCCGCAATTATGCAATCTTCAATCAAACCTGATCATCTGACCAAACCAGAGCGGCCGCATTATGGCTGGATCGTTGTTCTTGTCGGCACCTTAACAATCTTCGCCTGCCTCGGTCTTGCCCGCTTTGCTTTTGGCATGCTCCTGCCTGCAATGCGCGAGGCCCTGGGAATGTCCTATGATGAGATGGGTTTCCTCGGTACGGCTAATTTTTCAGGTTATCTTGCCGCCGTAGCTGTGGTCCCTTTGCTTCTGCGCCGCTTTAGTCCGCGCCAGCTGATTGCTTCTGGCCTGGCTCTAATCGCCATTTGCATGTTCGGCATTGCCGCTGGTGAAAGTTATTTATTGATCCTGTTTTTATACTCCTGTGTCGGCATCGGCAGCGGCATTGCCAACATCCCGATCATGGTCTTGGTTTCTTTCTGGTTCCGAAGAGATAAACGCGGAATGGCTGCCGGGCTGATCGTTGTTGGCAG
>JAAXQF010000396.1 GCA_012974435.1 Desulfuromonadales bacterium
CCTTTTCGCCACTGTAGTCATGGGCGGTGCTGATACGGGCATCTGCATAACTCAACCAGGTTTCAATCGGAGAAGGTAGTAGCCTGTTTTCATTGGCACGTCTGAAAATTGGTTTCGGGCTGTTTGGGATGTCAGGAAGGCCCAATTCTTCGAAAAGATACCGCTTTAAAACTTTCCACATGCAGTCGTAGCAAGTCTCAAAGCGTTGAATGACAGACTCAGCGACTGCCTCCTGAATCAGCTTAGGTTGCGTTGCGTCAAGAGTCTTGTAGTTGTTAAATTGCGAGTAAAGATGTGTAAGTGACCTTGCAAATTTATCATATTCGATCATGTTGTATAGGCTCCGTAGCTTTCGCATCACTCAAGTTGTCTTGTATGTATTTTATCAGAAGACATGTGACTGTACCACAAAGAATAATAGAAGGGTCTTCGGCTTCGGGAAGCATGGAGGCACTTCTGAAAGGGTCCATTCTTTCTATAGCTTTTTGGGGTGATGTTTTACGGTTGTAGACGTTTATAGATGTCTTTGCGATGCCCAATTTTAGTCAAAAAAATGGGCCTAATTCCCCGCAGCTTGCTGCGTGGGTTTATAAAGGTTGCAGGCTGTTGATACCTCGTAGCTTGCTGCGAGGTTGTTCATTATTTCATCGGCGCTCATGATGATCTCCTTGTCAAATTCTAGAAGAAACTCTGAGGGTGCGCCACAAATAAGCATAGAGTGACGCAGGAAGCCCCCGATCTACGGGTTAATCGACGGAGATGTTGAGTTTCTTGAGCTCGGCGCGCAGGGCTTGCTGGGCGTCTGGTTCGCCGTGGACGAGGCGAACATGTTTTGGTCTTTTGCGCATGCGTTTGATGAAGTTGACCAGGTTTTGCTGGTCGGCGTGGGCTGAGTAGCCGGAGTTGCTGTGGATACGGGCGCGGATGTCGTAACGTTTGCCGTCAAGAATAACATATCCTCCCTGCGGGCCATATTGCTGGATGGCGCGTCCTGGTGTGCCAACGGCCTGGTAGCCGCTGAAGAGGATGTCGGTGCGTGGGTCGCTGATTGTGGCTTTCAGGTAGTTGACGATGCGGCCGCCACTACACATGCCGGATGCAGCTATGACGATACAGGGTCGAGCTTTGCGTTTCAGATAATCGACGGTGTACAGATGATCCCGATGACTGTCGATAGTGGTCATCTGTTCGAAAGCGAGAGGTTTGCGGCCGCGTTTGAGCTTGCCTCGTGCTTCGGCATCCCAGCAGGGTTGCAATTGCCGATAGAGTGTTGTGAAGCGGCTGGCGAGGGGTGAGTCGAGAATGATTTCCAGCTCTTGCCAGGGAAGGTCGCGTGCTGCGAAACTTCGCTGATTGCGGTGAATTATATCTTCTATTTCATAGAGAAGTTCTTGGGTTCGGCCAATGCTGAAGGCTGGAATAAGGATGATACCGCGATCCTGTAGCGCGAGTTCTATGGCTCTCTTTAGCTTTTCCTTGCGGAGTTTGCGGTCTTCGTGAAGACGGTCACCGTAAGTGCTTTCAAGAACCACCAGGTCGGCTCCGTAGGGAGGCTTCGGTGCTGTTAGGAGAGGGGCATAAGGGGCACCGAGGTCGCCGGAAAAGATGATGCTCTCTTGTTGGCCGTGATTCTTGAAGCGGCATTCCAGATAGGCGGAGCCGATGATATGACCCGCAGGTTGCAGTCGAATGCTCAGACTGTCCCTTTTTGACGTTTCAACGTGTTGCCAGGTGTTGTACTCGATGGGATGCAGTTGTTTCTTGATGATTTTCAAAAAATACTCGATTTGCCGTTTGTCACGGGTGAAGCTGATTTTCAGGGCGTCCTCAAGGACGGTTGGCAGGAGTAGGGCGGAGGCCCGACTGCAGAAAATCGGCCCTTTGAAGCCTGCGGCAATCAGGTAGGGCAGGCGGCCGACGTGATCAATGTGGACGTGGGTAATGACCAGACCACGGAGATGTTTGACGGGAAAGGTGATCTCCAACTCTCTGTCAGATTCTTTGCCTTGAAAGATCCCGCAATCGATCATAAGGCCGCACTCTTCGGAGATACGCAGTTCGTGACAGGATCCTGTTACACTGTGGTGAGCGCCATGGTGAATGAGTTGATAGCCAGAGGTTGTGAACATGTGGTGTTCTCCGGAGGAGGCTGCTTGTGTTGCTTGTTAGTGTCTTTTATGCCTTTGTGCTCGCGGATAGATATTAGACGAAACTTAGAAAGTTTTCCACGAATTATGTGTGGCTGTCGTCGTGAGGCTATTCCTCCTGGGTAAGCCAGGTGCCTTTTTGTGACTGTCTAGCTTTGTCTTGTGCTTTTAGGCTCATGTTTTGCAAGTATAATTTATGGCCATAAAGCTCGTTACGTTATTGAAGACACGGAAATCTTGGTGAGCATTGTTGGTTCGGGTTGATTTGTTGCTATATTTCGCTATATTAGAAGAACTTTTCAGAAACGTTCCTCTGCACGGAGTGCGTGCAGAATCGATTCTGATATATGATTTACAATCGTAATGTCGGTGAAAAGGAGAAAGCCATGAGTAAGAAAGCAGGTATTTGGCTGATAAGCGTCGCGCTACTTGCCCTGGCGGCTGGTCCGGCCATTGGGCAGGAGTTTGTTGACGTTTCCAAGCAGGCGGGTGTCGCTGATGACGGTCTGGGTAAGGGTGTTGCCTTTGCCGATGTCAACAACGATGGTTTCGTCGACCTGTATGTGTCGAATAAGGGGGGCAGCAACAAGCTTTTCCTCAACAAAGGTGACGGCAGCTTTAAGGATATTACTGACACCGCCGGAGCCGGCATCGACTCCCCTGGGTTTACCATGGGTAGCGTGTTTGGTGATTATGACAATGATGGTGACGTCGATCTCTACCTGGCTACAGGTGGTCAGTACGAAATCGAAGCCAACCGTCTCTTCGCTAATAATGGCGATGGCACTTTCACTGACGTGACTGCCGCTGCCGGCGTTGGCCTTAAAGAGTTTACTTACTCAGCAAGCTTTGCCGATTACGACAACGATGGTGATCTTGATCTCTACTGCGCCAACTATGGTGTCGGTGCCAAGAACGTGCTTTTCGCTAATAACGGCGACGGCACCTTCACTGATGTGACCGATGCTGCCGGCGTGGGCGATAAGTCCTGGAGCTGGATGGGCGTTTGGTCCGATATCGACAACGATGGTGATGTTGACCTCTATGTTGTCAATGGTCGTTACCCTGCTGGTGAGCCGAACAAGCTTTTCGTCAATAACGGTAACGGTACCTTTGCTGAAGGTTCTGCTGCTGCGGGTGTTAACGATGCCAACTGGGGTCTTGGTGGTAGTTTTGCTGATATCGACAATGATGGTGATCAGGATCTGTTCGTTTCCAACTACATCGGTGGCAATAATCTGTACCTGAACGACGGCGCTGGCGTCTTTGTTAAGGCCAGCCACAAGATTGCCGGCGAAGAAGGCTGGGGCAAAGGCCCGACCTTCGGTGACGTTGATAACGATGGTGACCTCGACCTTTATGAAGGTGATTGTAAGCTGGCTAACCAGATGTACATGAACGATGGCGAAGGCAACTTCGTTAACGTAGCCGCTGATCAACCTCAACTACAGTGCGCGACAGTTCGAACCAAGGGTACGGCTTTCGCTGATATTGACAACGACGGCGACCTTGACCTCTATGTCATCAACTGGGGTGCCGAGAACAAGCTTTACAAGAACAATCAGAACGATGGCAATTTCGTTACAATAGCCGGCCTCGGCTTTGGCACTAAAGTCGCTCTCTACGATGGTGAGCAGCTGGTCGCCACCCGTGAGATCAAGTCAGCAACCGGTTTCTGCGCTCAGGAACCTGCGGTTGCTCATTTTGGTGCTGAAGCAGGCAAGGCTTATACCGCAAAGGTAACTGCGCCTGGTAGCGAAACGGTGAGCCTGGCCGTTAAGGCTGGTCAGCTAGTTAACGTTAAATAAAGAACGTTCGTAAACGATAACCATAAAGCAGGGGATGGTCCACACAGGACTAATCTCCAATCAGAGGAGGATGTTATGAAGAAGTACATGAAGCCAAGAGTTGTAGGGAGCAGCAACGTACATCCCTGCTAAAGAAAAAAGAAAGAGCCGGCGCTAAGCCGGCTCTTTCTTTTTGTGCTACTACGTCTCAAGAAATGTTGGTGCAAACCTCTGCTTGTCTATTCTTTTTTCTCATCTTTTACTTCATCAACGGCAATATCATCAAACAGCAAGTTGTTGCGATCGTGAGCGCCTTCCCGGAAGAGAACGACGTGAATCATGTGAGTCTCTGGACCAGTGGTGACGGTGAACGTGTGCTCGTCTGCGGTTGTCCCGGTAACGCGTATCCCTTCGTGGATGCCTCGGTAATGTTTTTGGAATAGCTCTTCCGTGTACTGAGCTGAAATCCAGAGAAACTCATTAAATTCGAGAATGCCGACTCCGGCTGACGCTCCTTCAGGAAGTTCCGTGGTAAGTTTAAAAGAGACTTGGTATGTAGACTGCGGTTCGACCGCAAGTGGTGAGAAGAACCCGACGGAATCAATGGTCTTGATGCTTCGAAAAGCCCAAGCGCGGTTTTCTGTGGGTTGGTCTTCTGCTACGCCTGTGACCTTGATCAGGTGTTCGATGAACGTGTTCCAATAGGGCAGGCGATCGCTATCGTCTTCTGGTCGGAAGTCTCCAGCGCGGGGGAAGAGTGAGAGTTTGGGGGCTCCCTGGAAATCTTCAAAGATTGGTGGCTTGGGTGGCTCTTGGTTTGTTTGCTCAGTCTGAGAGCTCTTTTCTTCGAGGCTCGCGGCCTGCTCTGAGACTGCCATTATCTTTTTGGCTGCTTCCTTATCTTTTTGTGCTGATTGCGGCGGGATTTCAATGGTTTCCTGAGTCTCTTCCTGACATCCTGTGGCAAAGAACAGAGTGAAGCAAAGGGTTGCAAGTATCAGTGTGCGCATCAGAGTTCCTCTTCGTTGGTAAAGTTTTCGCATTATAGGCGAGAAAACAATGCGAATCCAGTTTATCTGTTTTCCTTCGCCCACTGTTCTTCTCTGATGGATTCTTTCGAATATCAGGGGTGTTGACCGATTGTGCATGTGAAGGATACTATTTGACATCAGATTACCTTCTCCATCTTGAGGACATATTTATGAACAAGTTATCGAGGGCCTGCTTGCTTCTGGTGGTTGCCAGTCTGATGCAGACAATCACAGCCCATGCCGCCCTCATCAAAGGTAAAACAACGGTTAGCTCCGGGGCCACTGCCGGTGTTGTCGTTATGGCTTATCCAGCAGAGGCCCTGGCTTTTGATGGCCCGGCGCCGCATGCTTCTAAGTCGACGGCAGACGACGGCCTCTTCACGTTGGAGCTGCCCGGGGGGCGCTATTACCTGTTCGCCGAGGGCGCGCAGCTGTCTGCTTTTTATGGCCGTAATCCGATTACCGTACCGGAGGAGGGCTTGTCAGATGTCAACCTTCTACTGACCCCCAATAATCTTCCTGCTCCAGTGGAACCAGTAACTGTAGAAACCGGTGTTGCTGGTACTGTGAGCCTTGATGGGCAGCCGGTGCAAAATGCCATAGTGACTGTTTACCCGGATCTCTCCAGCCAGTTGAAAGGGATGGGTTTGGGAATGGCGTCGCCGACTGACGAGCAGGGTTATTTTGAACTTACACTCGCTTCTGGCACCTACTACCTGGTAGTTAGAGTTCGACAAAGCGGCCAGATGGCAGGCCCGCTCAAGGCAGGCGATCTCTTTGGCTATCTGCCTGGCAATCCTCTGGTGGTGAAAGAAGGTTCAATCAAGCGCGTGCATATTCCCCTGATCGAGGTCCCTGAAAAGGTTTCCCGTCACGCTGCCAACCTGTTCGGCAATACCTCTGTTTCCGGTCGGGTTCTCGATCCGAAAGGCGATCCGGTTGCCGGGCTCCAGGTGCTGCTCTACGAAGATTCGATGATGCTCAATCGCCCTCTTTATGTGTCGCAGAAAACCGATGAAGACGGCCGGTATCAATTGTCTTTCCCTAAGGGAGGGAATTATTACCTCGCTGCCCGCAATGAGTTGGGTGGGACTCCCGCTCCGGGAGAATTCTACGGACGCTACCAGGGGACGCCTGATCACTCGATCGAGATAGAGACGGGCAAAGCCCTCGCAGACATCGAGATCATGGTTGACGAGGTGTATTGAGCGAGAGATGAGAGACATGAAGTGGAATGCCTACAGCAGGGACTGCCCCTGTATGGGGACTCAGGCTGCTGACAAAGTTTAGGTTTGCTTCTATGGTCGGAAATGAAGAGAGGACAACAGATCGTTAATCTGTTGCTCTGTTTGTTATGTTCTTAGTTTTTGACGTTGTCTGAACTTTTGGTTTTCCCTCCCCTGTTGCCGCAGCCGATGACGAATGGATTAACGGCGATCAGCAGGGCGGACTGTTTGAGGCGTTAGCCGAGTTTTCGCACTGCCGACGTTCATCTTTTCGACATCGAGTACCCGCGTAGCGGGCAAGGCATTGGGGCGCATTTTTCTGCTTACTCATTTTGTGCGAGCAAAAAGAGTAAGGCGACG
>JAAXQF010000538.1 GCA_012974435.1 Desulfuromonadales bacterium
CGGACCCCTTTAGCATCGGTTATGGGATATTCACAGCTTTTGTTGGATCAAAAAGATTTTGATGTCGAGCAGCAGGCAGAGTTTCTTTCCATCATCAATGAAAAGTCCAATGTGTTGGAAAAGATCATCGATGATCTGCTGAATCTCAGTCGTGTGGAATCAGGTCGGATTATTAATGTGGAAAAGGATTGGCATGACCTTGGGCCAGACCTCGATGATCTTATCAGTCAATATCGCAGGGAATGCAAAACCCACCCCCTTGAGGCGGTCCTACCGGAAAACCCGGTGGAGCTTATGGTGGACCAGGGAAAAATCCTCCAAGTTATGGAGAACCTTCTCACCAATGCGGTGAAGTTTTCACCGAAGGGAAGCCTCATTCAGGTGATTTGTGAGATGTCCGAAAGAGAGGTTCAGATTTCCGTTAAGGATCAGGGGTGCGGCATGACACCGGAGCAGGTCGAACGAGTTTTTGACAAGTTTTACCGCGTCGATTCCTCGAACACGGCGAAACAAGGACTTGGCCTTGGGATGTCCATAGCCAAAAACATTGTCGAGGCCCACGGCGGGAGGATTTGGGTTGAAAGCGAATTGGGTAAGGGAACGACAGTAAGCTTTACCCTCCCACTAGGCCCGGAGAACAGCAACAATAATTGAAAGAGTGTTCGCGATGAAAAATATTCTGATCGTCGAAGATCAAGTTGAAGCCCTGAAACTGCTGGGGATGGTTCTACGGGCAGAAGACCGCAAAATATTTTTGTCGGAAAGCGGCGAAGAGGCACTTGAAATTGCCCATGAGACTATCCCGGACTTGGTTCTTCTGGATATTATGCTGCCCGGCGGGATTGATGGCTATGAAGTCGCCCGGTCTTTAAAAAATGATCCGACGACCGCCATGTGCTCTATCGTGGTTATGACTGCCAAGGTTCAGGAACAAGACAGAATAGAAGCATTTAAAGCTGGGGCCGATGACTTTATCAGCAAACCATACAATTTAGTGGATTTGAAAAATAAAATTGCGAGGTTGCTTCAATAGGAGAGGTAGAACTCACAGGAAGCGGTACGGATTAACACGTCTTAGATACCACGACATATGAGAAGAGAATCGGCTTCTTATAGATAGAGATATTTAGGAAGTTCATTAATATATAAAACTATGGCCACCTTGGTTCGATCCTTGGTGGCCATTTTGTTTTTTTAATGTCCTTTTTGGCATACCTGACTTAAATAGTATGATAAATTGTACAGGTACAAATGGAGGCAAATATGCTAAGCGAACAATTAGTCGTTGTGCTGAAGTCAAAAGCCAAATTGGTTGATGATCAAATAGCCAGTATCACAGAGGCAGAAGGTTGGGAGATCATACGGGACATTGAATTGTTAAACAGAAAAAACAGGCATGTGCGAAGTTAGTTTCAGAAGATGCTTGATTCTCAGAAGTCACCACTTCCTAGAAGCAAAACGGCTTCTTGTTAATAGAGATATTTAGGAAGCTAAAACAATGGCCACCAGGGTTCGATCCTTGGTGGCCTTTTCTTCCATTGCAGAGTTCGTAATAATTCGCTGTTACCTCACTTGCCTTATACGCCTTCCCAAGTAAAGTTAAAGAAAGTTAACGGCGGAGGTGGTTCTATGAGAATCCAAGCTCACGACGTCACTCATTTCTCATCAGAAAATGCCCTGATATCTGGTTTGTGGAGACTTTGTGACCCCAAAATTAGCATGGCCTCTATCTCTTCAATGTTTCTTGGTACGTGTTTAGCGGTAACATCAGGGTCAATAGATTTGATGTGGTTAGCTCTGACAGTAATTGGGATACTAGCATTGGAAGCGGCCAAAAACGCGTCAGGTGAAGTTTACGATTACGACTCAGGCGCAGACTTAGCAGTGGCAGAGGAGGACCGAAGCCCATATTCCGGTGGCAAGAGAGTCATTGTAGATTGCTTGATGTCGCGCACACAGACAATTGTTTCAGGTGCAATATTTATCTGTTAGGCATAACGATTGGCCTGTTTATTTTCAGCCAGAGAGAGTCGGCCATTTTGATGCTCGGTATTGCTGGAGTATTGTTAGCATTTTTTTATCACGCTCCTCCAGTAAAACTCTCATATCGTGGACTTGGTGAAATTGCCGTGGCAACGGTTTATGGCCCCATGATTTGCTGCGGAACATTTCTTGTGCAGCGTAATGAAATTTCAACCGAAACAATCTTCCTTTCGATCCCACTGGGAATATTGATTGCTGCTTTCCTGGTTATCAATGAATTTCCTGACCGAATCGCTGACCTTAGTGCCCACAAAATGAACCTTGTTGTTCGTCTTGGTGTAAAAAAATCCACCTGGCTGTTCTTTTCTCTGATCGCTACCGCTTATCTTGGCATTGGATTGCTTCCTCTCGCAGGTTTGACACCGAATGTATGGCTAGGCTTGATCGGTCTCCCTCTCGGACTTAGTGCTGTTAGACGTTTACACTTAACAAAACAAACACATTAAATAATTCCCGCTCAGCGCTGGACGTTGTTCTCCTTTTGCCTGGCGGCTTTTGGATGTGGCACAGGATTACTAATATGATGAAAACCTAAAGCACCCAATTCGATCAAAAGACCATGCATGGTAACTTGCTGGAGAAAACAAATGGCACAAAAGAGCCGGTTCAGAAGGTTTCTTCAAGATGTCTTGATTCATACGCCTTTTTTGAAAATGCTTATTTTTTTGATTGTCCTATGGCTGTTTTTTTCAGCAGGGTTGTATCTTTCAGAAAGGTCTATAGCAGGCGCGACAATCACTTCTTATGGGAACGCTCTCTACTGGGGAATTGCCGCATTTTCTACAGCAGGAATAGCCGACACACCTATGTCAGGTCTGTCTCAGTTAATTGGTGGCATATGGATTGTTCTTGGGTCATCAATTTTCTTTGGGACAATAATCGCAACTATAACGACCTATTTCATGCGACCTTTACAACGCCCTGCCAGGCAAATTGTCGAAACCATCGAATATAACCTCGGGCAGCTTGACGATCTTTCTATAGAAGAACTCGATTTACTTAAAGAGACAACGGATGCACTCATCCTTCATGTGGAGTACCAAAAAGAGGGAAATACCCATAGAGCAACTGACCTGCCTCGACCTACAAAATGAAGAGACAAAAAAGCATATTTAAAAGATCTCCTTGCAGAAATTCCATTGTGAGCTAGAGTTAATCTTGCGATTATAGCTCAGCAAGAGGGCTCAATGCCACAGTCGTTATTACAAAAAAACCCGAAGGTAAATCTCCAATGGTACGAATACCTCACAGAGATTTCCCCTGTCGGGGTTTTTTTTACAGATGCCGAAGGTAACTGTTTCCAGGTGAATAGTGCTTGGTGCGAAATCGCCGGTCTCTCTCACGAACAGGCTATGGGCAGAGGTTGGGTTGAAGCAATCCATCCCAATGATCTCGAGCGAATCGCAAATCTCTGGTATGAGTCGGCCAAAAACAAACAGCCCTTTCATGCGGAATACCGCTTTTGCACTCCGCAAGGAAAAAGTACCTGGGTCATCGGCCGCTCCACGGCCAAAATAGCAGAAGACGGAACGCTCGAGGGTTATATCGGTACCATAACCGATATTGATAAGACCAAGCAGACACACCTGGAATTGGAAGAGAGTAGCAAACGAATCAGGGCGATCATTGCGCATATGCCAGTCATCCTGTTTGCATTCGACCATCAGGGATATTTATGTGCTTGGAATCATGAAGCGGAACGCTTAACCGGATACCTGACCGATGACATGATTGGAAATCCGATCGCTTTGAACCTGCTCTGTCCCGACCGGGTTTACCGACGGCAGATGATAGATGCTTATAAGCAACGAGGCGATGATTACCGCGAATGGGATTGGAAACTGACCGCCAAGGATGGCACGGTTAAAACCATCGCTTTTTCAAACATCGCTAAAAGTTTTCCAATTGATGGATGGGCGAACTGGGGCATTGGCGTCGATGTAACAGCATGTCGACGAAACGAACATGAACTGCGTGAAAGGGTCAAAGAGTTGACCTGCCTCTATAAACTCTCTCAGTTGTCAAACCAGCCAAACCTCAATCTTGAAAACTTTTTATCAGAGGTCGTCAAACTACTGCCTGAGTCCTGGCAGTTTCCTGAAATCACAACGGCTCGAATTGTCTACGAAGGCGATATTTTTAGAACCGATCAATTTGCCGTCACACCGTGGAAGCTCTCCAGCGAACTACATGTGCGGGGCCGCAAATCCGGTCTCATTGAAGTCTATTACAATGAAGAGTGCCCCACGGCAGCCGAAGGCCCCTTTCTCATTGAAGAAAGGCTGCTGCTCGATGAAATTGCGTTACAGCTTTCCCGCACAATCGAGCATGTCCTCGCAAAAAAAGACCTTGCCTTACTTGATGAGTTAAGTGCCAAGGCTGGTGAGCTAGAGAAATTCTCCCATACCGTTTCTCATGATTTGAAAACACCCCTAACCGCTATCGGAGGTTTTGCTCAGCTTCTGAAAACGCAGTTAAGCAAGGGAGATTTTTCTCAAGTGGATTATTGCTCTACACGGATTATGGATGTCACCATGAAGATGGAACGTCGACTGGATGATCTTTTAAAACTCGCTAAGCAGGGGAGAATTATCGAGCCGACAGAAGCCATTGATTTAAAGGAGCTCATTGACGAAACCGTTCTAATGATGTCTAAGCGCATAGATGACAACAACATATCGGTTGAAGTTGCTTCAGGCTTGCCAACAATTCTAGGCGATCGAGTGCGTCTGCTTGAAGTCGTAGAAATTTTGATGGATAACGCAATTAAATATATAGGTAACCCTCCCAATGAGATCTGTGTTGACTTCCGTATTGAAGACACTGAAACAGTTTTTCTGATTAAAGATAATGGTGTCGGAATTGATCCTGCACAGAGTGATGTGGTCTTTGAGCTATTCCGTCGACTGGACAACCGTAGCGATGGTGATGGGGCTGGTTTAGCCATCGCCAAGCGGATAATCAACGCGCATGGAGGACAAATTTGGGTTGAATCAGAGGGTGTAGATAAAGGTTCCTGCTTCTGTTTTACATTGGGCCACATTTTTCAACGACCAGAATAACTCTTTTTAGGTGTGTATGATTTCCTGGTGTCCACAATGCCTACACCTCTTGGAAAAACAAAAGTTGCGTGAAGTGGAGAATGCGCATAATAGCTTTGGTAAAAAGGGGGTTATGGCGACCAGTTGAGGATATGTTTGCTACTTGCATGAAGGCGATTGGTGTTCCCCACGAAGAAGGCAAGAAATCAGGTACGACTGCTAAGCTGGGAAAATAGTTAGTCTCTTAATAGAAAGGCTCTTGCTATGGCTACAATCTTGATAGTCGATGATGACCCCGACGTGAGATCACTTTATTCTGCTGTATTCGTGGGCGAGGGCTATCGAGTTGCCTTGGCAGAGAACTGTGCGTGGGCAGAGAGTCTCCTTAAGGATCAGCAGATCGACTTAGTCGTTCTCGATATCCAACTCAAACAGGAGAGTGGTCTTGACATGCTCCAACACATCCTCAAGGAACGACCCTCTCTACCGGTAATCCTCTGTAGTGCCTGCAATTACTATAAGCACGAGATGTCATCATGGCAAGCTGACGCGTACATTGTGAAAAGTTCTGATCTGAGCGAATTAAAAGCAGAAACAGAGAGATTGCTAAGTTGCAATTATCTGCAATGAATGAAGAAACTAAATTGAGAGGCCATGTTGAAGCTACATGCAAGGACAGACACAAAGGTAGGTTGGTTTCTACATATTACGACTTGTGAGAAGAAAATCGGCCTCTTATTGATAGAGGTATTTAGAAGATCTTTAATCCACATGATTATGGCCACCTGGCAACGGGTGGCCATCTACTATTTGTCAGGTAAACTAAACTCATGGTTCTGTTTACAGCCTTTGTAGGGGTTGGATAAAATGATTGAAGCTTTGGGAGAAATTGTATGCTTTGTGACAGTTTCAGTGAGTTTTATTTACGGAACACTACTTGGTCTTTTTAGTGGTGAAAAGTTTTATTATAAAAGAAAGCATAGAGTCGATAGCCGAATACTGAGAGGATCCTATCCTCTTTGTCTTGCAATATTTTGCTTTGGTTTTGTGATAATATACAGTCACTTTTTTAAAGATCATGTAACGGTTTTTATAGCTGCACTTGCTAGCGCTTTAGTTCTCTCTCAAATTGTAGTTTTCTGTTCTGTGACTAGATCAAGCAACAGAGAAAAGTAGGCTCATCCTTAAAAGAACATGCCCCGGCAGATATGGTTGAGCCATTCTTGTTTCTAATAATTCACGATTTGTAGCAATCACCAGGTGAAACAATACAAAGGAAAAAAATGACAAAATCAGAGTTAATCTACATAATTGCAGAGAAAGCAGGATTGAGTAAGGCAGATGCTTTTAAGGCTTTGTCCGCTACACTTGAGTCAGTTACTGACGCACTTAAAGCAGGAGAGAAAGTAGCCTTAATCGGGTTTGGTACTTTCAGTGTGTCACTGCG
>JAAXQF010000062.1 GCA_012974435.1 Desulfuromonadales bacterium
AATCATATTTTGCAATATCCGAAACAACAACTGCTCCAGCGGCAACAAGTGCATTCTTCCCGACCTTAACCCCTGATATTACCTTTGAACCAAGGGCACATAATGCCCCCTCCTCGATAACCGAGCAACCTCCGACAGTGACTCCAGCAGAGATCAAGACATGACTCTCTATGACCGTTTCATGATCAATCGTTGCACCAGTAGCAATGATACAATTATCCCCTATTTCCACATCAGGGTTTATTACAACACCGGCAAAAACCACATTGCCATCACCCAATTCTGCCGTTTTTGAGATAACCGCTTTCGGATGGATCGCAGAGATCACGCAAAAGCCAAGCGAGTTCAGCCGCTCAAAAATATTTTTCCGCAAAACATTATTTTTAAAGCCACCGACTCCAATGGCCACGCAAGTTATGCCTTTTTTGAAATACGTAGGTAGAGCATCGTCATCACCGAGGATTGGATAGCCATAAAAAAGTTTACCCTCATTATCTTTAGCAATCAGTCCAACAATGTTGTAACATCCGGTTTCTTCCAAAATATCAATGACTATCTTGGCGTGGCCACCAGCACCTATCACAATTACATCTTTTTTTTTCATGAATTTATTAACCTCAAAGCCAGCTTGTCATTAATAGATATTAGCTAGATATCTTTTCATCAACGAGGTAGACCTTGTCGGCCTTCTTGCCTAAGAAATCCCAATACCGCATAGGTGATATCCCCGTGCCGGGTCGTTTGCATCCTAAATTCTCTGCGGTAAACAACTCGCCTTCTTTAATCACTTTAAGCGCAACAAGACTTTTTCTTGCGATAGGGATATTCCTCAATTCACTTGGCGATGGCGACTTAAGAGGCGTTCCGAGCGCCTGCTCTACAATCCTAATAGCCGTTATCATTGCCTTGAGTTCCATGGGCTCCAAAGAGGCCTTATGGTCCGGACCCGACATGTTTTTATCTAACGTGAAATGCTTCTCAATCACTATTGCCCCACGTGCCGCCGCCGCGATAGCAACGTATATTCCTGCAGTATGGTCGGAAAACCCTACGGGCAGGGCGAAAGCATTGCGCATAGTATCCATCGCCAGCAAATTCACCTCTAGAAGAGGTGCGGGATACTCGGTCGTACAGTGAAGAATGGTTACTTTTTCCCGAAGTACACGCATGCCATCGTCTGAGCAATACGCAGCGCTGAAGGCTGCGAGTGAAGGTGTTGACCCTAGGTTTAAATAGCCAAAAGCAAGGACACCAAGAGCGGCCTCAATCTCACCAAGCGTGCACATCCCCGTCGACAGTATTACTGGCTTGCCGGTAGCCGCAACCTTAAGAAGCAAGGGTGCGTTTGTTATTTCTCCTGACGAGAACTTAATTCGTGAAAGATCAAACCGTTCGCAAAGCAAATCAACACTATCCAGATCAAACGGGGTCGAAAGAAATTCGATGTTGTGCAAGGCACAATGTGCAATCAGTACTTCATGCGCTGCCTCATCGAGCTCCAGCTTCCGGATCATCTCATATTGTGATTCCGAGGCACCTGTATTGCGTATCTGATAGTCTGCCTTAGCCGCAGTACGACTAACAATGCTGTCAGCCCTGAAGGTCTGGAATTTGGTTGCATCGGCACCTGACTGTGCTGCCACTTCGATCATACGCTTGGCCGTATCTAGGCATCCGTTATGATTAACTCCTGCCTCTGCAATGACATATATCCGTTTCAATTTAGTCATTTCAAACCACCCATATCATGGAAATGTTTTTTCAAAAAAGGCTCATAATCTGTTATTTGCTTCAGTACAGACAGAATTCGTGGTGAGCTTTTCCCGTCGCCATAAGGATTTACGCCCCCCTTACAATCCATTGTAAAGGAGGACCTAATTGCCTGAGCAATCTCAACTGCCAAGGGTTCACAATTCAGAACGGAAGCAGCCTGAATTCGCCCCTTTTGTCGGTCACCAATATTGACCGTAGGTTTTTTGAAGGAGGGGACCTCATAAAGACCGCTGGATGAATTGCCGACAACCACATCAACATGGGAAAGAGTGCTCAGATATCTCAATTGCCCCAACGAGGTGAATGCCTTGGTATTGGGGTGAGTCGCGGTATATTCATCTATCAACTTGATGAGAAGCCGACCTCCCGTATCGGCGTTCGGCTTGGTAAAGATGATACCTACGTCAGGCCCAAAGCTGGAGAGGGCGGACAAAAGTTCATGAAATTGTTCGCTCGCAGATTTCTGGTCGAGAGTGGCAGGGTGAAAGGTAACCAATAGATTCTGCTGCTTGAAGTTGAAACCAAGCTCAATCTCGAGTTCATCTCGGTTAAGCAATTTCAACTGTCTAATCTGGTCCAGGCCCGGACTGCCCACGGTAAATACACACTCATGGGCCTCGCCCAACTGACGCACCCGCTGGGCAGCAACCTCGTTGGTAACAAAATGGAAATGAGCCATTTTGGTTATACTGTGCCGAATTGCCTC
The DNA here is from genome assembly GCA_012974435.1 of Desulfuromonadales bacterium. Taxonomy (GTDB): domain Bacteria; phylum Desulfobacterota; class Desulfuromonadia; order Desulfuromonadales; family BM103; genus M0040. Next base: position 2,480 of record JAAXQF010000062.1, read on the forward strand.
ATCAAAAGCCCCTTCAGTGGTGTCGCCACCGGCAATATGCGCAATGGGGATTCTCGCGACCAGTGCAGCCTGAGCTGCCGCAAGGATCTCAAAGCGATCACCAAGCAGAATCAGGATTTCCGGTCGCAAGCGGTCCAGTGACTCAGCGCAACCAATGACACCCAGTCCGATCGATTTTGCGATACCTACCGGAGTATCACTGGAGAGGAGCATTTCAACTTTTGCATCAATCGTGAAACCATCTTCCTCTATGACCCGCCAGGTTGAACCGAATTCAGGCGAAAGATGCATACCCGTGGCAATGATCTGGAGCTCAAGGTCTGGATCAGCCTGGATTTCCTTCATCAACCAGTAGAGCAGACCGTAATCGGCACGGGTGCCGGTCACGATACAGATCTTGCGTTTAGGCACGGTCCCCTCCCAAAGATGAACTGCTGGGGATATTGATCAAACGCCGCTCGAGGTTCTCAGCAATCGACAAATCCATCCGCGGGCAATCGTTGAACATCGGTAATTTATGCATCAGTGTCCAGGTCGGACGAGTCATGACCCCTGAGCCATTGGTCAGTGTAAGCAATTCGTCGCGTTTGTCACAGTTGGCGTCATCGAGTAGCAGAGCATTCAACCAATAGTTACTCCGGGCATACTCCGGTTCGCTGAAGAATCGTACACCATCGACATCAACGAACGCCTGCCGGTAATTTTCGGCCAGTTCTCTTTTGCGCTGCAAAAAACCCGGGAGTTGTTCTAGTTGAGCGCAACCAAGAGCAGCGTTGATGTTCGGCATACGATAATTGTAGCCAACCATGTCGTGGCGGAACTCCCATTTGTGCGGCACTTTGGCAGTCGTGGTCAGATGCTTGGCCAATGTCCCCAGCTCTTCATCGTTGGTCAGGATCGCCCCACCCCCGCCGGTTGTGATCACCTTGTTGCCGTTGAAACTTAAGGCCGACAGTCTGCCCCACTGACCCGTGTGCTTACCCTTATAGTAAGAACCGAGCGATTCTGCGGCATCCTCAACCAGCACCAGTTTGAAGCGTTCACAGAGATCGAGCAGCGGGTCAAGGTCAACGGGATGCCCGTAGGTATGCATCGGGACCACAGATTTGATCCGACGGCCAGTCTTCTTGTTAAAACACTCATCCCCGCGAACCTCGGCAATTTCAGTCAGATAATCGGCCAACTTGTGCGGGTCCAGGCCGAGTGTCGCCTCTTCGCTATCGACAAAGTGAGGTATCGCCCCGCAATAACTGAGCGCATTCGGGGTGGCGACAAATGTCAGGGCCGGCAGCAGCACCTCATCCCCCGATTCGACACCGGCCAGGATGAGGCACACATGCAGTGCCGCAGTGCCGTTGACCACCGCAATCGCCCGCTTGACCCCGGTGAATTCCGCCAGCATCAGCTCAAAGCGATCGACGTAGCTTCCCACCGAAGAGACCCAGCCGGTATCGAGACACTCCTTGACATAATCCCATTCGTTACCGGCAAAGGTCGGCTCATGCAGGCTGACAAAGTTGTCAGCCTGGCCGATTACGCTCTTGAGGGTATCGAGAATTTTAGTGCAATCCATGGCTCTACTCAAATGTTGTAGGTATCGGACTTGTAGTTGCGGAGATTGTCCGGATTGCTGAACCATTCGGCGGTTTGAGTCAAACCAGCCCGCAAGCCCTCCAATCCGGCATACTCGGGCTTCCATCCGAGTAGGCGTGCTGCCTTGCCGTTGTCTGCCCAAAGCCGTTCGACTTCACTCTTCTCCGGTCGCAAGCGCACCTCGTCGGTTTCGATCTCGACTTCCGCCCCCATCACTTCGGCAATCATACGCACCGTGTCACCAATTGAAACCTCGAAATTGCTCCCGACGTTAATCACCTCACCGATTGAGTTATCCGCTTCGGCCACGGCGATAAAGCCCTGTACGGTATCGGCAACATAATTGAAATCTCGCGTGGGATGGATTGCCCCCAGCTTCAGGGCACGTTTCCCGCTGGCTATCTGGGTAATGATGGTTGGAATGACCGCCCGGGCCGACTGGCGGGGCCCATAGGTATTGAAGGGGCGGATGATGGCAACCGGGGTTTCGAATGAGGAATAATACGACATGGCGATCTGGTCGGCCCCGATCTTAGACGCCGAATAAGGGGATTGCCCCTGAAGCGGATGTTCTTCAGTAATAGGGACAAACTGTGCGGTCCCATAGACCTCACTGGTCGAGGTATGGACAACCTTTGCGACTCCGAGTTCCCTGGCGGCCTGGACCACGTTCAAGGTCCCTTTGACATTGGTGTCGATATAGGTCGCAGGGGAATGGTAGGAGTAAGGGATGGCAATCAACGCCGCGAGATGCAACACCAGGTCACAGCCCTGCATCGCCTGCTTAACCCCGAAGGGATCGCGGATATCGCCGCTGAAAACATCAAGAGAATCTCTGATCTCCGCTGGCGACTGATCGAGCCAGCCCCATGAATTGAAGGAGTTGTAGAGCACGAAGGCCCTGACATCGTGACCGCGACGTACCAGTTCCTCGGTCAGATGCGAGCCGATAAAACCGTCTGCGCCGGTCACCAATATTTTTTTACCTTTAAGCATTGTCCTCACGCCTTCTATTCACAGAATTCAGTTGAAGTGATAATAGCCCAGTTTGCGACGTATTTTCCACTTGCGCAGCAGGTTCCAAGGTTTCGACTTCAGTTCAGACTGCCCCGCACGCTCGAAGTGGGCGACAGCGTCAAGCACACGCTGGCTCGAGTTTCCATCACGATAGGGGTGCAACCGGTCGACGAAGCGACGAGTCGCGGTCATCAGGTTTACAGGCTGGGTCAGGGCTGTGGCAAGCGCAGCCTCGACTTCATCGACCGAAGTTACATTGATCAGGTGTGCCCCCGGTGCCATAGTTTTATATGTCACCAACGGTTTTTCCAGCATCTGGAATTCAATGGCAATCGATGAGGTATCGCAGAGCATGGCATCGGCCGCCTGTAACACCGGCGTCAACTCATGATGACTTTCAATAAAATCGAGGTGAGGCCCAGCCAGGGCGCGATAACCGTCGATGACCTCCTGCTCCATCTTGGGGTGCAGGGTTACCAGCCAGTGCCAGCGCCCGGTGGCAGAGAGTGCCGCGATGGTCGGCAGCAATTGTCGGGCCGCTGACAGCGATGGGCTGAAGGTCGAGCGAAAGAGAACGGTCGATTTGCCGTCCTCGAGTCGAAAAGGAAGTTTTTTTTCAGCTGGCGCGGAAAACATTGGGTCCAATTTGGGCCAGCCGGTCTCCACAACCCCATAATGCCCGTGCCGCTCGGCGAGTTCCTGAAACTTAGCGGTTCCTTCAGGCCCGTGAGTGCAGTAGAGATCGAAGAAACCGCGAATCCGGTAGTGACCCTTCTTGCCGGTGTCGTCAGTCGCCAGGCCATGAAACACCTGCACCTTGATCCCCGGGAAAAAATCGGGCACGACGTTCCCCGGCACAAACACCGCGCAGGGGTCAAAAGCCTTGACCTCGGCCACCGTCTTCAACTGCAGTTCATCCTCGCGCAGAAAGGCGGCACCTGCCTCAGGGCGATCAAAAAACCAGGCGATCCGATCCCCATTACGCCGGATCTGCTCCTGCAAAGGGCGCAAAATGGCAAAAGCATAAAGCTGCGATACATAGAACAGATACTGCTTCACTGCTGTGAATCCTTCTTCGCGTCCAGCTTTTCCATACGATAGAGCGTCCAGAGCCCGGCGTATTTATTAAAGGCGCCCTGGCTGTACATGACCGCCATCAGAAATCCGACCCGCCCGTCCAGAAAACCGCCACGCACAAAGTAAACCTGCAAGAAAACCAGAATCCCGCGCAGGGTCGCGCCGAACAGGCCCCCTTTTTTACGCACGTCGTAGCGCTTTTGCGCTCCGAGCCAGGCATAGTGGGCATTCTTATACAGGGTTTGGCCGAAATCCCGATGGGTGAAATGGAGCAGACGCCCCTTCATCTTCTTAACTCTGCCGGGAGGCAGGAGTACCGTTTCATGCACCTGAGCATCGGTGA
>JAAXQF010000413.1 GCA_012974435.1 Desulfuromonadales bacterium
CAACAGGCCGGCCTTTTTTACGGGCTTCAACGACCTTGTCAGATACAGCACGCAGGGAATCTGCACCAAGCAGATGCGGCATGGCCTCGAGAAGTCCAGCGCAAGTCATGTCGGCCTCAACGATCTTGTCGGCGACAGCGCGCAGAGAGTCGGCACCGAGAAGCTTCGGCATGGCGTCAAGTAGCTCGGAGGAGGACATGCCAGCCTTTACAGGCGCACCAAAATGCTCATCGACATTAACCTTGTTGTTACGGGCCTTGATGGAATATGTTTTGACTTCCGACGTGTCGATAGGGTTGTATTTTTTCATAATCCCCTCTTACGAAAACAGAGTGACAATCCAAACAACATGGATAAATTCTCTTACAACAGCTTTAAAACTCGAAGACTAAAAAGCTAACTGAAAAACGTCATTAAAAACAAAGCCACAATACAGGAGAATGCTTTAATCTTCGGCCTTAGTTGATCCTGGCCTTATTCGTCTTTCACCTGTTACTCTAGTTTACTTAGTTATTTCATTTACTTGGGCAGGTGTTCATCAAACCACCGCCGCAATTCTGGTTGTGAATGCCAGTTGAGCAGGAAACGATGCCTGTCCACCTGAAAACGCCTTTCGAAGGCTGCCTGCGACAAGCATTCGTGCATGGCATCTAAGTCTAGGACCCATAGCTCATTATCCTTGAGCAGAAAATTCGTTGATTTACAGTCGCCATGGCATATGTTGAGTTTACGAAGCAACTCAAACAAGAGAACGAATCTTTCAGCCGCCTGCTCTTTAACAGAAGTAGCCAGTGTATCAGCCTGAAAAAAAGCTTCGCCAGGTAATCCAGCAATAAATTCACAAATATAGTACCCCTTGGAGCGCAAAGGGCCAATACGTTTTTCTACCATGGTGACGGCCTTCGGTGTGGCGATTCCGGAAATCTTCAAGCGATGAGCATTACCCCAGGATTTCCAAGCGCGCGTAGGTCGAAAGCAGCGGGTTAAGAAATGCCATGGGCTCTTGATATTGTAGCGTTTAACGACCCAATCATAGCCATCAACTTGAACGCGCACAACGGTAGAGGTGTTACCGCTTTTAAGAATTTCCCCCTGTTGCATAAAGGCATCCGGATCAGAGAGAAAATGGTCCAAGGTTTCTCCCTGTGTATCCCTTCGAGATATTGTTACCTGCCCTGCCCTCTTTGTCCGGATAAACTCACTACAAGTCCGATAACTTTTCTTCACGTACTTATGCCGTCGCCAGCGTCTAATCTTAGGCAGGTCCAACGTCAAACGGGCCAAAAGTTGCTCAGCAGATAAGTCTCGTTGCTCAGCATAGTGTCGGGTGGATTCAACCATCAGGGAATCGAAGCTTGGAGGCAGTTGGGCAAAAAGAAGGGCCAGATTTCTACTGCTGGATTTCAGGTCAAGAGGCGCATCGTTATTTTCGGTAGAGATGGTATCTCCATCGATGGCATAAAGCTGTTTACCAGAACATAAAAAGTTCTCCAGATGCAGGTCCTCTTGTACCAGGCCCTTATCGTGCATCACACCTAAGAGTGAAACTAATTGATTTAAAAAATTACTCTTCGACTCCAGAGTTGAAAACTTATTCCATACAACAAGTGCGGTCTGTGCATCAGGAAGAAAATCAAAAACTAAAACCAGTGTATTATCGGTGAGCCGTCCGGAAAAAAGTAGTTCCGGAGTGGGGATATTCGCACTTTTCAGTGTTTCGACTCCGTCCTTCTCACGGGTCCAATGGCGGCGGGAGCTTTTGGGATCGATGAATATTTTGATAATTACAGAACGTTTTTGCCAGGAGCCTTTGTATACCAGACGTTTCCTTGGGAGACTTCGCAACAGCTGCTCGCACCTGATGGAATTGTCTCCCTCGAAATCTTTGAGGGCGATCATAAATGGTGGCGTATTTGAGAAATAATTCATAGCAATCAGCGGTACTTTTGAAAACACAGAAACCTTTAGTCGAGAACAGTTAAGTCGGCATCCACAGCTTGTCAGACCCGACCTTCAGTTGAGACCACTTTTTGCAACTCGGCCAAAAAATCTGGTTTGTAGGACTCTGGCAAAGAACTGGTCGAAAAGTAGATGTCAATAAACCTGTCCACGCCAAAAGCCTTTATAGACTCCTGGTCAGCTTTGTACCTTGCAAGATGCTTGAAATTTCTCAGACGCATCCCCCGGGGAAGGCCATCGGAGGTAATCTTCATGTCCGCAAAGTCTATCAACCCCAGTTTGTCCAAGTTGCTCGAAACAATCACGTTGTTAAAATGAATAGACCTGAAGAAAACGCCTTTGTCGTGCAATTCTGCAAAAAAAATGGCAAAACTCTCCATGGCGCCATCGAAATGAGACTGACTTTGCAACACAGACCTGAGAGTCTCCCCGGGGATAGGTCGATACTTGACCAGAGTTCTTTTAATTGGTGGACAATAGAACATATCCACGACGTCAACAGTATGGATACCAAGCTTCTTAAGGACCTGTGCATTCTTAACAAACCGGGAGGCGTAAGGTTTTATGAGCGCAGAAGAGACGACCCTCTTCTGGCGAAAAATTTTGATGATGTGCCCATCTGAAGTTTCGAGGACCTTGAGACCGTGTCCGTCCTCCTCCAGAATTACAGAGTTGTCGACCAGTCGTTGATATTCATTCAAAGTGAGAGGTTTCAAGGACGGTGTTGTCTCCCGTTCGAAGTGAACATGCTGTTATTCAGCTTTTTGGCTAAAAAGCCCTTTTTCAACCAAATCACAGAGGATATGAATCATAACCAGATGTGCTTCCTGAATTCTGGGGGTTTCAGTGCTCGGGACGGTCAGGTTGAAATCACTTATTGAAGCAATCTCTCCACCATCGCGACCGAGCAAGCCTATGGTTATAGCTCCAATATCTTTACCGACTTCAAGGGCGCGTTTGATGTTCTTGGAATTTCCACTAGTGGAGAGACCGATCAAGACATCGCCAGGTAAGGCAAGTGCCTCAACTTGCCTTTTGAAGACATCATCAAAACCGTAATCGTTGCCGACAGCTGTCAGGATCGATGTATCGGTTGTCAGAGCGATCGCCGGGAGGGCTTTGCGTTCCAGAAGGAAACGGCCGACCATCTCCGCAGCAAAATGCTGCGCATCAGCGGCAGAACCACCATTTCCCATAATCAAAATTTTGTGACCAGCCTGCAGAGCATCAATCAGAAGCTGGGCACATTCTGCAACAGGCGATACCAGGCTATCGCCGACCATCTTGATCACTTCGATATGTGATTTCAGCTGACGATGTATATCTTCAACCATCATTTTTCCCTTTCAAACATCACGCAACCTGTTTACGTCCACTCAGCATGTCGATGATAACAAACTTTTTCAAAAGTTAACCGTAATGCTTCTGAAACTTCTTATATAGCTTGATTGCTTTCCTATCTATCATAGCCCAAAAGTTGCTGGAATTTTTAACAATTTCCCTGAGGAGGCGATTCTCATAGAAACACATAAAACGTAACCGATCCCGAACTGTCAGCCCGGCATCCAAGCTCGAAAAATGCAACCCGGCCAAATCTTTCTCCAGCCACCGTTGCGGGACAGCTGAGCGCACCTGAGTACGATGCAGATCAATCACGTACAATGGGGGCTCGACATCACCTCGCTTTTGATCCAACCAACTTTTCGGCAAAAGGAAATGACATATATAGAAATCCCGGTGGTTCACTCCATTTTGATGCATCGTCCTGGCTATCGTTGCAACCTTCTTAATAAGCAAGCGCTTCATGGGCACAGGTAAATTCTTGTATTTGCCTTCCAGGACGAGTTCTTCCAGGCTGATGGAGTCTGCGATCTCTTCTGTAATGATGAAAGACTGCATCGTCGCCGGGCTGCTTCCCCGAGTTCCATAACCTGCAATGGTCATAGTCTGGACACCGACCCGCTCGAGAGCAAGGATAGCAGCACGTTCGTCCTTAGCGCCCAGGACCGGAGCTTTGAGACTCAGTAGAGACTTGACAATCTCACCCCAACCAACACCCGGATGAATTTTCAGGAAATAACCTTTGCCATCGTGTTCGAAACGCAAAGTCTTACGCCCTTTGAAATTTCGATAAATCTTACCTTCTGTTGCGAAGACTTGGTCAAATGCATTCTCTCCGGAAAACTTCTCCTGCAAGGCCGGGCAAAGAGTCATCATGAGTGACTCCTCCTGCGAGCAACATCTTCGATAATGTCGACGGCTTTCTCATGTAAGCCGGTGACATCAACACTGGCAGTATATTTGACACCATTCTCACCAAAACGACTCAAGTCTGATGAAGAGAGAACTTCCGCAAGAGCACTGTCCAACGCTTTCTGTTCAAAAGGCATAGGAACAATACGTCCCGAGGCTGCCTCTTGCACATGGAAAGCATAACCGCAATTTTCAGTGACAACGACAGGCAACCCTGCAGCCATGGCCTCGATAAGGACAGTGCCGGTATTTTCAGTTCGAGCCGGATGGACAAGAAGGTCAGCAGCAAGGAGGAAATCAGGAACATCCTCTCTTCCACCAAGAAAATTCACCTGCTCAACGAGATTTTTCTTTTCTGCAATCTTGCTGAAGAGTTCAATTTTACCCCGGCCCAGCACATATAGTTTTACCCGCTTACGCAAGGCTTCAGGCAAACGGGCAACAGCACAGATCGCACGATCAACGCCCTTGGTATGGAAAGCTGAACCGACCATGAGCAGCATGAGTTGATCATCCAGAAGGCCCAGTTCACTTCTTATTCTGGAACGAACCTCAGCAGCGTTAACCGGCCGAAAACGATCTTCATAAATACCCGGCGGCAAGAGATGGAAGCGTTCCTCCGGCGTGCCGTAGCATTCTATAAATTTACGCTGTTCCTGCGGAGAGATCGATAAAATTTCCGTTTTTGAGTCAGGAGAAAAAATTGCCTTTTCAAAGCCAACATAAGTGCTGTACCGCCCCATGATAAAGGAGGCAAGAGCGCCTAGATTCCTGGTTCTGGCCTGATAACAGGAATCTGCCGCGTAATAGACATCGAGTCCCTGCATCTTGTTGAAGCCAACAACGGCGTCGTAAGACATTTCAGACAACAGGTTCACCACCGTTCGGGCAAACTTCAGACAGCGCCTATGGTTTGATATAGCAGAGTGCGGCAGAATCTTCACATCCAGACCGGCAGGGATTTCGCCGTGCCAGCCCATCGTCAGGATTTTAACCGAATGGCCTCTCTCCATGGCGATGTCTGTGATCTTGAGAAAATCACGTTGCAAACCGCCGTAGGGGAAATATTCGTAAAGACAAAAAATCAGATTCAATGGACGTCACCAACGGGAATCGACTTTGGAATTAATTTCAGTAGCATCTCGTCAAGAACGTCCATCTTGGAAAACGTCATCTCAACGCCAACCTGGTAACAGGGAATCGGGAGGTTTGTCTCGGCAAGTTTCACGGCATCTTTCTCGGTTGTGATCAATACGTCAGCGCCCTGACAACTCTTTGACAAGCGAGTGATAAGAGTCTCATCATACACTTGATGGTCAGCAAGAGGAATCTCTTCCTTGAGAGTCAAATGATTCTCTTTCAAGGCAGCAAAGAAATCTTCCGGACGCGCGATTCCTGCAAAAGCGACACACGACTTGCCGACCAGTTCCGTCATAGGAAGAACATCACCAGACAAACTTGACAGACTTTGCGAAATCTTATGATGGCTGAACAGGGTTGGTTTATCGGAAGTTGGAGTACTCTCCACATCAGGGAGAGAACGTGTCATAACAAGCAGGTGGCTTCTCTTTAGCGAAGAAGAAGGCTCACGCAGTTGACCGGCCGGGAGCATGTGGCCGTTACCAAAAGGTCTTTCACTGTCCAGCAGGACGATATCGAGATCTCTATGGACAGCGCGATGCTGGAAGCCGTCATCGAGGATTATCAGTTGAGCCCCGGCATCTTCCGCCGCTTTAACACCGAGGGCTCTACGTCTTGCCACGAAAACAGGCACAGATGGATTTTTACGGGCCAGAAGAAAAGGTTCGTCACCACAGCTCGCAGGCTTCGTCACCTGTGCCCCTTCCAGGACAACTCTCATCACCGGATCGGTATACTCACCACCATAACCACGACTGACAATGGAGACCTTTATGTCATGTCTCTGCATCCACTTGGCCAGGAAGTCCGTCATCGGTGTTTTTCCGGTGCCACCAACCGTCAGATTGCCGACAGAGATAACCGGAACTTTGGCGCGATAGATCTTCTTAAAACCGATAGAGTAAGCGCACAGGCGAATCCTGACAATGGCTCCATACAAACAACTAAGGGGCCAAAGCCCCAGAAAAGCAACGTAGCCACAGAAGCTTGTTGGGCCATTTTTTAGCAGTTGCAGATAAAATGTACGTAAAGAGGCCATCAGTCGTCAATATATCTTGAGATGATTGACAAGGTCCGTTCAGTCGCCCCCTGGTTCTCCTGCAGCAGATGCCGTCCATTATCGCCAATGCGCTCTGCTTCGCTCGGATTTTCCAGCAGGATTTTCATTTGACGATAGAGGTCATCAGAGTCCATGACCTGAAGACCGCCATGTGCCGCTCGCAACAAGCGAGCAATCTCTTTAAAGTTCTGCATATAAGGCCCAAACAAAACGGGCTTTTTCACCAGAGAAGCTTCCAGAACGTTGTGACCACCGGTCGGTACCAGGCTGCCACCGACAAAGACCAGATCTGCCAGAGTGTATAGCTTTAGCATCTCGCCAAGGGTATCAACAACCATGACCTCGCCAGGGAAGAAATTTTTATCCTTGGTTGAAACAGTACTTCGTAAGGTTGCAGCAATATCTTTTTTTGCCAGATCATCAACAACCAGCCGGCATCTTTCCGGGTGCCTGGGAACCAGGACGAGAAAAAGCTCGGGACAAATTTTACGTAAGTTCTGATAGACATCAACCAGCTGTTTCTCTTCACCATCATGAGTGCTGCCTGCGACCCAGATTCTACCGTTTGCAGGCAACTTCAATTCTTGCTTTAAAGCGTCAAGTTCAGTCATGTCAATCGCTGGCGGCTGCATATCAAATTTGAGATTCCCAGTGACTTGAACACGCCCGGAAGCAGCGCCCAGATGCCTGATGCGTCGTGAATCCTGCTCCGACTGCATACAAAAGTCTGAAAAACTATCGAGAATCGGAACGAGAAGCTTGCCTGCCATACGATAGCGCGGAAAGGATCTGTCCGAGATGCGGCCATTCACCAGAACCATCGGGATGTTACGGCTTTTTGCCTCAAGAACAAAGTTGGGCCAGATCTCGGTTTCCACCAGGATAATGACATCCGGTTGAATAATATTGAGGGTTTTGCGAACAACCCATCTTAAATCGAAAGGGAAAAAGATGTAGTGATCAATTTCAGGGAGTTTTGTAGCGATCTTGCGGCCGGTCTCGGTGACATTGGACAAGACCAGCAACGCTTCTGGATGTTTCTTCTTTAAAACTTTCAAAAGAGGAATGGCGGCACGAGTTTCTCCAACAGAAACCGCATGTACCCATATGATTTTTCGCCCCTCGAGGAGTTGTCGAAAATCCTGCGCGTAAATTCCCAGGCGCTCACGCACGCCATGTCTCGCCTTACCATAACGCAAGCCACGGAACAGGTAATAAGGCACAAGAAACAGGGCCGAGAGATAGAGGATCAGATCATACAGCAGATAGATCATGTTGATTCAAATACTCTCCGGCGCAACGCGTGTTAGCATCCATAGCCTCTTGTACTCTGGACTGGAAATCTTCAATGGTTTCATTTTTATCATAATAAAGAGGTTCACCAACTGCATAAACAGCCTTACCCCAGGGGTACGGCAGAAGAAAACGGTCCCAGGACTGAAACCTGTGACCATGACTGCAAGCAAATGCAAGTGGCACAATCGGCCGTCCGGACAGTCGGGCTAACTGAACAACCCCCTCTTTAAGCCGATGACGTGGACCAGTTGGCCCGTCCGGAGTAATACCCAAAGTACAAGGCTCTTTCGAGAGTTGAACCAATTCCCGGAAAGCTGCTCGCCCGCCTCTGTTCGAGGAGCCACGGACTGTCTCTAAACCAAAATAACTGATGACCCTTGCAATCAGCTCACCATCCTTGGACTTGCTGATTAAGACTTTCGCAGCGCCACCTTCGTAGCGAGGGGAAATCAGGAGGAGTTGGTCATGCCATGTGGCGATAATAACATGTTGCCCCTCAGACCAGATTAGATTCAACCGCTCTTCGCCAACCGTTACAGGTTTCAGAACAAGATAAATGAATTTGATCAGCTTGGCTGCAAGCCAAGGCGCCGTACTGAGCAGGATTCTGTCCCCAAAAGACGGCATCAGGCATTCTCAAATTGCATATCATAAAGGTTGCGATAAAGACCGCCCTGGGCAAGTAGCTCTTGATGATTGCCGACCTGAACAACCCTGCCCTGATCCATAACCACAATCCTGTCTGCATGCATGATCGTTGACAAACGATGTGCAATAACCAGGGTCGTGCGATTCTTCATCAGGTTGCCAAGCGCTTTTTGCACCATGGCTTCGCTTTCCGTATCCAGGGCGCTGGTCGCTTCATCGAGGATCAGAACAGGCGCATCTTTAAGCAGGGCCCGTGCAACACAAAGACGTTGCCGTTGACCTCCCGAAAGACGAACACCACGATCACCGATTGAGGTGTCATAACCTTGAGGGAGCTTGTTTATAAAATCGGTGGCATAAGCCTGCTCTGCCGCGTCGGCCACTGATTGAGCGTCGGCATCCTGCTTGCCGTAGCGTATATTATCGAGAACCGAGCCACTGAAAAGAAATGTTTCCTGATCGACAAAAGCGAGGTTTTTCTTAAGGCTCTCCAGTGAAATATCACGGATATCGAAACCATCTATTTTGACGGAGCCCTGCTGCGGATCGTAGAAACGCGCCATCAAGCCTGCAACAGTTGATTTACCTGCACCACTTGGCCCAACCAGGGCAATCACTTCACCCGGGTTCGCATGAAGGCTGAAATCAGTCAGAACGGCTTCATCACCGTAACTGAAAGTAACATTATCAAAAACTATTTCTCCACGTGCGCGTGGGACCTCTATCGCCTCCGGCTTGTCTACGATATCACGAGGCTCATCCAGCAGGGTAAAGACACCCTCAGCAGCACCAACCGATTTCTGGATAATATTACTGACCCGGGTCAGT